>DASQZP010001108.1:0-2334 GCA_035638655.1 Bacteroidales bacterium | reverse complement strand
AAAGCAAAATGGATGACCAAGCTGGCTTTAGTGAATGAAAGTATCCGATGTATTCTATCGGTTCAATTCAACGAGGTATTTATGTATAAGGATAAAAAAGTGGTCGTTGTCATGCCGGCATATAATGCGGCACAAACGTTGCGTAAAACCTGGGAAGAGGTAATGGCTCAGGAAATTGTCGATCTGGTTATTGTGGTTGATGATGGGAGCCGTGATGAAACCGTATTCATCGCAAAAGCACTGCCGGATACTATAGTATATATCCATGAAAAAAACTTAGGTTACGGAGGCAACCAGAAAACATGTTACAGGCTTGCCTTGGAAGCCGATGGCGATATCATAATTATGGTTCATCCGGATTACCAGTATACTCCTAAACTCATACCTGCTATGGCTTCTTTAATCGCAAACGGTCTTTACCATTGTGTATTAGGATCAAGAATCCTCGGAGGTTATGCCATACGAGGAGGTATGCCAGTTTGGAAATACGTGGCCAATCGTTTTCTCACATATATACAAAACATTCTAATCACCGCAAAACTATCGGAGTACCATACGGGGTACAGAGCCTTTTCTCGTAAACTATTAGAATGTTTACCCCTTGATATGAATTCCGATGATTTTTTATTTGATAATCAGATGCTGTCTCAAATTTTATGGTTTGGATATAGAATCGCCGAAATAAGCTGTCCGACAAAGTACTTTCCCGAAGCATCATCAATAAATTTGTCTCGAAGCATAAAATATGGTTTTGGGTGTTTGAGTACAGCAATGAAATTTCGTCTGGCGAAGATGAAGATTATACAATCCAAGTTATTTCCAGACTAAATCGATGATAGATGAATAACCTTTAGAAAGCAACATGTATTCAAAATGTGAAATTTGAGTTTGAAAAAGTCTCTCCAATTTTATTTTCTTTAATTATAATGAAAGGAGATTTACAAAGAAAGTATTTTCTTTATTGATCCAGTTGTTTTCATTTTTTAATTGGGGAAGGAACAGCCTTAAAATATGAAGCTATTTCTATAAGATTGACACATATATCCACAATATGATTTAAGTCAAGTATGATAAAAGAATATAAAAAAAATAGTGTATTGAGATTTTGTGAAGAAAAGCATAGACTCTTAACGAGCTAAATTTAACTGTGAACTGTCAATCTGGGCTACCCTGAACAATGGGGGACGGACAAATCAATATGACGTCAAAAAACATTTCCGTAATTATACCAGCAAACAACGAAGGGAAAAACATCGATCGACTCATATCGAATTTAAGGCAATTATACCCTGATTTTGAAATTATTGTGATTGATGACGGGTCTACAGATGATACTGCTGCTGTTGCCAAGATGGCCGGTGCCAAGGTGCATAGTCATCCTTATAATATGGGCAACGGCGCTGCCATAAAAAGTGGGATTAGAACGGCCTCCGGAGACATCCTGGTGTTTATGGATGCTGATCTTCAGCATAACCCTGAAGATATTAAGACAATGCTCAGCTATTTTCCAGACTATGATATGGTTGTCGGGGCACGTTCAGCAACAGATCAGACTTCTTTAGGGAGAGCTCTTGGTAACAAAATATATAACTGGCTTGCATCTTATGTTGCAAAATTTAATGTTCAAGATCTTACTTCAGGTTTTCGAGCGATAAAATCGGATATCGCGCGACAATTTTTATATTTACTTCCCAACAGCTATTCTTATCCTACAACGCTGACATTGGCCGTTTTAAGAACAGGAAGAGCACTTAAATATGTTCCGATTAAAGTAAAAGTCCGCAAGGCAGGCAAAAGTAATATAAAATTTTTCAAAGACGGAGTCCGATTTTTTATGATCATCGTCAAAATATGCACTCTATTTTCTCCTTTTAGAATATTTCTTCCGGTTAGCTTTATTATGTTTTGCTTAGGGCTGTCTTATTACATATATACATTTTTGGCATCGGGGCGTTTTACGAATATGGGCGCACTTTTATTTACAACTTCTATTATCATATTTATGATGGGGCTGATATCGGAACAGATCTGTCAAATGAGATTTGAAAGAAGGGAAAGGGGCATAGTCTCCGAGAAAATCGCTGACAGAACGAGCAATAATGGATGAGGCAGTTATCCTATATCCTATAGAAGATCGTTTTTGGACAAAGGTGATAAATTATTTATATAGAAAGAATTTTCTATTTGATTTCCGGGACTCCGTATTTTATAAGCATTAATAACTTGTAGGGTATAGGCGTAAAAGGTGAGAAGAAACGGGAAGCAGAAATGCGCCGTGATGATTGGATGTTTTTGCGCAAATGATACAAGCGTTTGCGTTCTTGCCACAATGAT
>DASQZP010001107.1:0-3816 GCA_035638655.1 Bacteroidales bacterium | reverse complement strand
TTTAGCGGAGAGAAGATAGATATCGCGTTTACGCTCTTTTTTATTTGTGCTTTCAGTGATTGAACTGAAAACAAAACAATAATAAATAACAGAACCCTCATGATGGCTAATTTTACTGTTCAACCCCGGGTGTTTAGTTTTTTTAGAGTAAATGCCTCTTATAATGAAATGAGTTGATCATTATCTCTTTTGTGCAAGTTATGAAAAAATCATACAAATTGTATAAGATATTTATTTATATATAGTTATGTAGCCATATGCATAGTGGTATAGTAAAAAAATAAATATATTGATCGCTATGGATTTGTCAAGGTGTTGTTAAAATTAACTACTGAAATAATATCCCGATATAATAATGCTATTTTTGCATTCTGTTCGATAATTCTCGTTTTCTGAAAGAATGTTAAATATTTTTAGTTTGGAAATCATACAAAATTTTTGATCAATTCGACAATATGAAAAAAACTTTACGCTCCCTTTTATTATTGATACTTTTGCCTTTACTTTTAATTAGCTGGGGAAGAGATGGTCATCGGGTAATTAACACAAAAGCATCTTTATCCTTTCCTGCTGAAATGAGTCTGTTTACTTTCTGGACCCAAACACTGGCGGATCATGCTTCTGATGCAGACGACCGCAAGAGCTGGGATTCATACGAAGGACCCAAACATTATATTGATATAGATAATTATGCTCAGTTTGTTGAAAAAGGTAATATTCCTGAGAACCTGGATTCAGCAATTAAAGAGTATGGACGTGAATTTGTTTATGATCAGGGCATTTTGCCGTGGGCTACAATCACAACTTACGATACCCTTGTTAATTGTTTCAAAAGAAAGGACTGGAGCAAAGCAGTGCTTGTTGCATCAGATTTGGGGCATTATGTTGCCGATGGCCATATGCCAATGCACATTACGAGCAATTACGATGGACAACTAACCGGGAATAAAGGTATTCATTCACGTTATGAATCTTACATGATCAAAGAATATGTGAATGAAATAAATTATGATGGTGACAGTGTCAGCAAGATTGAGGATGTGAGCCGGTATGTATTTTCATACATTTATCATAATCATTCGCTTGTAGATTCAGTGCTGGAGGCCGATAATTATGCCAAATCCGTAAATTCCAACACTTATTCGAGTGAGTATAAGGCTGTACTCTGGGATAAGACCAAAGGATTTACTATTCAACTTTTCAAAGACGCTTCTCATTCGCTTGCTGAACTAATGTATTCAGCCTGGGCAGAAGCAGGCAAACCAGATACTTCTACTACTGTTACTTCAATAGATGAAAATATCATTTCCAATTTTCAGTTGTATCAAAATTATCCAAATCCTTTTAAAGGAAACACAACAATTCACTTTAGAATCAATAATACATCAAACATATCATTATTGGTTACGGATATAAATGGTGCTGTAATTTCTCAATTGATAAACAACAAAAGAGTTGGGAGAGGAGATCATACAATTACCTGGAATGCCGGGGATAATGCTCCAGGTATATATTATCTGATCCTCAGGCAAAATAAAGGGGAGGAAGTCAGAAAAGTGGTGGTGCTGGAATAACCACTCCTTTTTGCCTTCTTAAACTTAAAATGTGAAAAACAGGTAATCAATCTTTTACACAGCGGAATCCGAGATGGCTCATGCCGGTATCAGGAGTGTTTTTCATTCGTCTGGCTACCCGATAACCTGAGCAATAAGCATCATTACAAAGAAAAGATCCTCCGCGTATTACTTTTTTTTGTGCATTGGGTTCGTCCGGATCATAACTTTTTGCCGGCCCCTTTGGATTGGATACTCCTTTTTTATCCAGGGTTTTGTAATAGTTGTAATTGTACCAGTCAGCACACCATTCCCATACATTACCAGCCATGTCATAAAGTCCATATCCATTTGGATGATAAGTAGCTACCGGAGCCAAACCATAAAATCCGTCTCGTTCACTGTTATAATCAGGGAAATGACCTTCCCATGAATTGGCCTTTGGATTTCCCTGGTTTATACCTTCATTGCCCCAGGGATAAATTTTCTTTTTCAGGCCACCTCTTGCAGCCCATTCCCATTCAGCTTCGGTTGGTAAACGTTTTCCGGCCCATTTTGCATAGGCTACAGCATCATACCAGGAAACTTGTGTGACAGGGTAATCATCCTTTCCGTCAATATTACTCTCCGGACCTTGTGGATGACGCCAGTCTGCTCCCTTCTTCCATTCCCACCATTGCGAATAATCATTCAGATTAACGGGATGGTCAGTGGGTTTAAATACAAGCGAGGCTGCGACCAACACACTATCTGGTGGCTTTGGTGTACCTGGCGGGAGGTCCTTTTTTAATTCATTCCATTCCGGCTTTTGCTCTGCAGTAGTAATGTAACCGGTGGCCTGTACAAATTTACTGAATTCTGCATTGGTAACTTCTCTGCTGTCCATCCAAAAACCGTCCACTGTTACCTTGTGTTTAGGATACTCATCAGGGGCAGCCTGACTGTTATCACCCCCCATCATGAAAGTTCCCCCGGGAACCCATAACATACCTTTGTGCAGTGTATTCGTTTTTGAATCTGTGCTTTTTGTGGTATCCTGATTGTTTGATGCTATTGGTTTAGTTGACTGACTCTCATTATTTTGCTGAACAGGCAGTTTTTCAACGGGAAAGGACTTGCCCTGTATTTTTTCCTGATCTGGGTCCCTTTTTGATGATGAGTTATTACAACTATTGCAAAAGATGGGAATTAATATTAAAAAAAATCCGGGAACAGAGGGTAAGAATCCTTTAAACATGATGTTTTTTTTAGAGATACAGGTAGAAAATAAAAAAGTTAATATTTCCAAAATTATTTGACTTTCACAGAAATATAGTATTATTTTACTGTTTTATAAGAAACAATTGAATATATAATGTGACTAACAGGCAAATCCAATATCGCTAAAATATGAAGTTTAAAGGAAAATACCTTTTATTATCTATACCATTTATGATTTTTTCATCCTGTATCTATGAAACAAAAGATTATAATACTGAGGAACAGGATGATAAAGAAGGGAAAAATATAGAAAAGGAATGGTTCTCTCCGAGTAAAGAAACCCAGAGAAAGGAAGATCAATTTTATACCCGTCTCAGTGTTCCCTATAAAAATTATCGACTTGCAAGAATTGATCTTCAAATGCAGGCAGGAGAATTTTATATTTCTGGAGGAACTCAAAATCTGGTGGATGCAGAATATACTTACATGTCAAAAAATCATGCTCCTGATTTACGTTATGATGTAGTTGACGACGGCGTTGTAATACATTCCAAAATGCCTGAAGTTGACCTGTCCAATATCCATTTTAATGACAAAGAATCGGATAAATGTGAAATTACACTGAACAGAAAAACTGTAACTGATTTGAGTGTGAAATTTGGTGCCGGTGAAGGAAATTTTGATTTAACCGGGATAGCCCTCCGAAAGGTTAAATTTGAAATGGGTGCCGGAGAATTTAACATTAAAATTTCAGATGTTCCGCTGCAAATTTTTGATCTTTCAGCAGGAGTTGGAGAGGCAACTGTGGATTTCAGAGGAGACTGGAAACAGAACCTGAAAGCCAGTTTTAAATGTGGTATTGGTGAATTGAGAATTAAGATTCCCCATGATGTAAATGTGAGTGTGGAATTAAACGGACTACTGGGAAGCATTGATGCGCCTTCTTTTTCACGGCATAGCAGAAGAGAATTGTCGTATCACGGAGGAGACGGATTTCCTGAAATTAAAATGTATATTCAGGGCGGACTGGGAAATATTGAATTAACGGTAGATTAAACAATTT
>DASQZP010001106.1:0-2814 GCA_035638655.1 Bacteroidales bacterium | reverse complement strand
ACAAAAATACCATCAGGAGCTGGAGATAATGATTTTATCCTGTTGGCAGCCTCAATTCCTGCTTCAATACTCAAATCGGTAACCATAATATATTCTTCTCTTACCGGTAATCCTTGTAAGGCCAATGCTTGTTTGTATCCTTCGCACCTGTCGGCATATACATTTCTGTTCAGATCACCGGTGATGTGCACAATATTGTTACAGCCCTGTTCGATAAGGTGAGCGGTAATTAGTTGACCAGCCAGGTGATTATCTATAATGAACCCTGGACATGTAAGTTTATCAGTAATACGATCAAAAAAGATGATGGGTATACCCCTGTCCAGTAATACCTGGAAGGGTTCAAAATCAATTGTATCACCAGCCAGGGAAACAACAAGACCATCAACCCTGTTGTTGAACAGTGTGTTTACATTAAATGTTTCCTTGGAGGCTTTTTCCTGTGACTGGGTAATGATCAGATTGTATCCGGCCATATTGGCAACTTTCTCCATACCTGAAATTGCAGACGACATGAAATGACTGTTCAAACGTGGAACGATTACACCAAGGGTATTTGTTTTCTGACGCCGTAAATTACTCGCAATTGTATTTGAGCGGTAACCCATTTCCCTTGCCAGTGTTTGAATCCTGTTTCTGGTTTTTTTATTAACAACCGGACTATTCTGCAATGCCCGGCTTACTGTCGCAGGAGAAATATTTAACTCTCTGGCCAGATCATAGATAGTACATTCTTGCTTTTTCATGAAGGGAAAAGGGTTATCCGTTGATGAAACAAAAGTACAAGAATTTTTATTAAGAAATATGAAATCGGTTTCATTTGTTCACATGTTATAGGTCATAATTAGTAGAAAACCTTTATAGCTATTGAATATCATCATAATCAGTCACTGAATTTTTTTATATTGTCTGATACATCTATTTATTTCCAATTTATCATCATTATATTTTTTTCTTTGTAAAAAATACAACCCATTGCATATATTTTTACCCTATAATAAATATCTTTAGGCAATTATTAACCGCTAATTTGTCTGACATGATAAAAAATTACACTGCAAAACTAAATTTTACCGCTCTCATTGCTTTCGTGATCCTGGCAAGTCTCCTGGTGAGCTGCTCTTCAAACGAAAAGAAAAAAATTCCTTCAATAAGCAAGACTTACCAGGACTATTTTCCCATTGGGGTGGCAGTTTCTTCATATTTACTGCACGATTCAGCAACGGCTGATTTTGTTAAGCGTCAGTTTAACAGTATTACACCGGAAAATGAGATGAAACCTGAAAATCTTCAGCCTGAAGAAGGTAAGTTTACATGGAAACGTGCTGACAGAATTGCAAATTTTGCTGCAAATAATGGCATGAAACTCCGGGGACACTGCCTGGTATGGCACCAGCAAACACCTGACTGGTTCTTTATGGATGGAAACGATACTGCCAGTGCTGAACTGGTTTTTAAAAGGATGAAAGATCATATCTATGCCGTTGTTAATCATTTTAAAGGGAAAGCTTATTGCTGGGATGTAGTAAATGAGGCTATCTCTGATGACAGTACCAAATTTCTGAGAGAAGAGTCTCCCTGGCTTAAGATATGCGGACCTTCCTTTATTGATTCAGCCTTTGTGTACGCACATCAGGCTGATCCTTCTGCAAAACTTTTTTACAATGATTACAATGTTGTAAGACCAGAAAAAGCTGCCAGAGTATACCGTTTGCTTAAAGAATTAAAGTCACGTGGTGTTCCGGTTGACGGGGTTGGTATCCAGGCACACTGGTCGCTTTATGAACCCTCTGCTGAGGAACTAAGGGATGTTATCGATAAATTCAAGAGCCTTGGCCTGGATGTGCAGTTTACTGAACTGGATGTCTCAGTTTTTAAGTGGGAAAAGAATTTCAGAGAAATTCGTCCCTCAGATAATTTAGCATATACCGATTCTCTTGCCAATGTTCTTGCGGATAAGTATAGCGAGCTATTTTCAATCTTCCGCGAATATCATGAAAGCATTACAGGAGTGACATTCTGGTCTGTTTCTGATCGCACTACATGGCTGAATTACTATCCGGTTAGAGGACGCCAGAATTATCCCATGTTATTTGATACCTTGTTAAAACCAAAAAAGGCTTTTTGGGATGTTGTTGAATTTAACAAAGAAAATCAATAGTAATTTTGATGGGGAAATCATCTGCAGGGATGAGACCTTCTGAATTTGCCAGGTTTTTGTAGCCTTTGATTATTAATTATTGACTATTAAATGAATTAACTATGAAAAAGTATTTTTTGACTTTTGTGAGCCTAATGGTACTCTCAGTTGCAGGTTTTACGCAGCAACAGAAATCTGCCTATCTTGATCCATCCAAAACCGTGGATGAAAGAGTGAATGACCTTATTTCAAAAATGACAGTGGAGGAAAAAATATCTCAGCTTTCGTATACCAGTGCGGCTATTCCTCGCCTGGATATTCCGGCTTATAACTGGTGGAATGAAGCCCTGCATGGTGTAGGCCGCTCAGGTGTAGCCACTGTTTTTCCTCAGGCCATTGGATTGGGCGCCACTTTTGATGCTGATCTGGCATTCCGCGTTTCATCTGCCATATCAGATGAAGCCAGGGCAATGTACAATGCCGCTGTTAAAAAGAATTACAGACAACAGTACAACGGACTTACTTTCTGGACGCCAAATATTAATATTTTCAGGGATCCCAGATGGGGCAGGGGACAGGAAACATACGGTGAAGATCCATATCTGACCTCGCAATTGGGAACATCCTTTGTCAGAGGATTACAGGGAGACGATCCACATTACCTCAAAACGACT
>DASQZP010001105.1:0-6429 GCA_035638655.1 Bacteroidales bacterium | reverse complement strand
CTTCACCTGGAATATTACAAAAACAATTGTATTTCGTTTTTCATTCCGGCAGCATATACGGCAATGACGATCCTTCAGAAAGATACCTTCCGGTTTTCCGCCCCCGAGTTGCACGATGGATATGCATTCTGGCAGAGTTTTTTTAAATATGAATTCGCCGATGATATCGACAACGGACCCGGATTTAATGTCAGAAAAACCATCAAGACCTTCATTGATGACGGAATTGTGGTCCCTCATCAAACCCTTCCCGACACCTATGATGTCACCCCGACAGGCTTTCGTAAACTAAAGCTGTTTGCCCTTTTTCTTAAAACCTTTTTAGAGTCATACTGGATCGTGCTCAACTACTTCATGCGCAACCCGCAAAATTCCGTAAAATCCAAAGATCACTTGAAAAAAATAACCAACAGAGGAAATCGTATGTATAAGCGTAAAGAGGTCGGACGCAAAGAAGCCTTGTCCAAAGTCAGCTACCAAAATGCGGTTGAGTTATTCACCAGCAAGGGGATAAAAGGGACCGAGGATACGGAAAAAATAAAAATTTATGCCGGTGCCATACAAAATGCACTGAAGCATTTGCAACCATGAAAGCAATGATCCTGGCTGCAGGTTTAGGAACCCGGCTGAAGCCACTTACGGATGATAAACCCAAGGCGCTTGTTGAGTTAAACGGCATCACCCTGCTCGAAAGGGTAATCACTTCCCTTTCCAATGCAGGATTCAAGGAGCAGGTGATTAATATTCATCATTTTGGAGATCAGATCATTGATTTTCTGGAATCAAAACAATATTTCGGACTACCCATACAAATATCTGATGAGCGCGGTAAACTGCTCGATACAGGCGGTGGCATTCTGAAAGCCAGGCCACTCCTCAGCGGTGACGATCCTTTTTTAGTTCACAATGTAGATGTGCTTACCAATCTTGATCTGATAAATTTCTTTAATTTTCATAAGAATCATGGACACATTGCCACACTGGCTGTCAAGAACAGAGAGACTACCAGGTCCCTGCTGGTGGATGAGGAAAACCTGCTGGCAGGGTGGCGCAATAACCAGACAGGGCAGGAAAAACTATGCCGTATGCAGGCAACATTTTTCCGGCCAACTGCCTTTAGCGGTATTTATGTATTGAGCCAGCGTTTTTTTGATCACTTCATTGAGAAAGGAAAGTTTTCCATCATGGATACCTTCCTGCGCATGGCTGCTGATGTTCCCATCATGACTTACGATCACAACCACGATTACTGGTTCGACCTGGGACGTGTAGAAAACCTCAGAAGGGCAGCGCATTTTCTGTCGGAAAACGATCTTCCATGATCTAAGAAATATTAATCAAGAAATGAGACCTTTGCAAAACGATGACTTTTCTTACGTTGCCCGTAAATCACCATTTCGGTGGGTGAAATTTGTTCACATACTTTAGGGCGAGTCAGGATGTCTGCTTCTCTCGCAGTGAATAAGGCTTCCCTTGTCTGATTTCCCTGGTTGTCCAATTCAACCATCACTATTAGTGAATTTTTTTTCCCAATAAAATCGTATAATTTTCCCTCACCCTTATAAAACAAATTTTTTGGATTATCATTGAAAATGAAATATAATTTATCCTTAACAACCGATAGAGAATAGGATGAAAAGAAACCATGGTCATTAGACGTTGATTGCCTTTTAGGTATCTTTTCAGTCCAGTCAATATTCCCTTCCGGAGAAAGATTTACAACGATGATGTCGTTATAATTGTATATGTATGATGTTCTGCTGGTGGTTACACCATTTGTTGTATTGGTAGTTACAACCATATTTATATAATATTGTTCGCCAACAAGCACTGCTCCACCATCTTCCCTCAGTATTATATCATCCAGATCATATTCATATAATTCAACATCTTTTCCCTTTTTTGCTTTTCGTCTGCTCTTTGCTTCCTGCCTGGATGTCATATTTTGTGTTATGAAATCAATGCCAAATTCCCTGAAAGCTTTGTGGCTAATTTCCTTAGTCTTTCCGTTAATTTTTAAGAAATAACTGCCTTTGATGCTAAATGATCCGATGTTGGAATAGAAACCACCACAAATTATATCCTGATCAGGATTTACTGCAATTTGCATATCAGTTAAAAACTTACCTTTTATTTCAACCGGATACTCGGTAAGTGATTCTCCATTGTTACTGTAATTCAGGATTTGATATTTGTAATTTGGTTCCCCTTTTCTCTTTTTCTTGCGTTTGTCTTTATATATTAAGCCCAACAGATAAACATTTCCGTTATTACTAACTTCATAATCTTCCACATCAAATAACTCTTCTTTGTATGGGAGTGTTACTTCTTTATGCCAGAGCATGGTAAACTCCGAATCGAATACATTAAAGCCAAATTTCTCATTCTCCCCTTTATCATAGGGTGTATTATAATATATCAGTACCTTAGAACTATCTCTGGATATTTCGTAATGGAATTCCCCTGAGTTATATTTTAGTTTGCCTGAATAATCAATTTCTGCGATTTTTTTTGGTTTGTCTGCAGGTTGAAGCGTATTTTTATTGATTGTTTGAACAAACAGATAATTTTTTTTCTGCTTTTGATTACGGAAAGATGAAAACAAATACAATTCATTATGTAACTGGAGTATATATTCAAAATTAAGCGATTTATCCTGCGCTTTCAAATCAAGCTTTACTGCTTTGGCTTGCGACATTTTATTGTTGTAGTGTACAAGTGTCAGCGAAGAGCCCAGCCCATACAACCCTGATTTTGTCTTGATTGCATAGATTCCTGTTTGATCATAACCTACAACATCACTTAAAGTAGATTTACGGGATTCTCTTTCTTCATCACCCCAAAGGATGCTGACTTTTTTTGACTTAACCTGTCCAAATGAAAGAATTCCTAAAAAACTTAGATAAATTGAAAGAACTAAATACTTTTTCATGGGTAAAATTTATGTTAGATTAGAATAAATAGCCTAATTTAATTGCAACCGGGATGGTGAGGTAATTATTAAATCTGAATATATCTGTTTCATTTTTGTTTGTGCTGTGAATGCCCAGTCCAATACTTAAGTCAAGAGCCATTCGTTTGGCAAATATGAGCTGAGTACCTGTAATGAAGGATAGATCATAAGTAATGATTACCCCATTTTTTAAATTATAATTTCTTTTTCTGAACTGAAGACCAAAATAACGTAATTCAGGTGATTTTCCCTGAATATAGTATTTGGGTTGAATCCATAAACTATAACCTCCTGCAGGATCAACTATTTCATTTTCATTGTTTGTTATTAGTCTGGGTAACTCAGGGAGATAATAAGGTAACAGGATGCCTGCTCCAATCTCAACCGAAAAAGATTTACTTAACACCCTTTCATAATAAAATGGTAAATCGCCGTTAACAATTGACAATACATTTACTTTTAACAGATTTTTGCTGTTGGAAATACCTCCATCATCTAAGAAATAGGAGTTTTCAGAGCTACCGTTAGTTTGTGCAAAAAGATTACATAATGGCAGCAGCCATATGGATATGATAATTAATTTTTTCAATGCAGTGGTTATTTATGTCCCCCGTAAAAAGATGATTCTATTTAAATGAAAATTTGTTTAATGTTTGTTACTATCCTGTCCCTTCTAAAGCCTTTTAATTTTTACCGTTTAAATATAGAAATTGTGTTTTAATTTACAAGCTTTTTATAGCATGTTTTTAAGACAGAGCAAGGAAAGCTAACAGAAATTTGACAAAAAAATGACTTTTTCGTTACTCCTCCGTGATACCTTCCCCTGAACTTTGCCTGCATAAACCTTAAAAACTAATATGTTATGA
Organism: Bacteroidales bacterium; assembly: GCA_035638655.1. Lineage (GTDB taxonomy): Bacteria > Bacteroidota > Bacteroidia > Bacteroidales > DASQZP01 > DASQZP01. Next base: position 2,610 of record DASQZP010001105.1, on the reverse strand, counting down.
GACTTAAAATTATTATGCTTTACACGGCTTTTTTGCCGTTCTTCTTATCTCAATGTGAGAAGGATCACGACCACATGCCTCAACAGGAGGCTACTTTCAGGGTCACTGTACAAAATGTCATGGAACCAAAAGACTTTTTTGCCTCAGGAGTATTTAACACACCCGTGGGTGAATCAGATGCAGGACCGGCATTACCGGATCATTCATACGCATTTACCTTTCATGCAGGACCGGGTATGATGCTTTCTTTTGAAACGATGTACGGCAAATCAAACGACCTGTTTTATGCACCCTCCGGAGAAGGGATCAAGTTGTTTGACGGACTTACACCTGTCACCGGCAATATTACTTCGAAGATCATGTTATGGGATGCCGGTACTGAGGTCAATGAGATGCCGGGCACCGGTCCGCATCAACCGGCCAATGGTGGTCCGGATACCGGGATGGATGAAAACGGTGTAGTACAAACCATTGACATGGTAAATGATGGATTTACTTATCCGGCGGTTGATCAGAATATAAAGGTCACGCTGACTAATGACGGCGGTTCGATGTTTACCCTGACTATTGAAAATCTTGCCGGTAGTTCTACACCATTGGCACCCGGCACATGGGTAGTACATACAATGCCGGATCCTATCTTTACTGCCGGTATGGCTGATCGCGGACAGGGACTGGAAGCTGCAGCAGAGGATGGCAATCCTTCTATGCTGGCTGATTATCTTTCGATGCATAGCGGCTATGTTTCTCCCATTACACCGGGTGTTTTTGTAGTGCAGCGCAACGGAAGTAAGCCGATCTTCACCAGTGGGCAGCCTGATTATGGAGACGGACTCGAACAACTTGCCGAAGCAGGCGATCCATCCATGTTAGCCATGAACCTTCCCGGGAAAAGGGGTGTAATTACTTCCGGTGTTTATAATACGCCTGTGGGGACATCCGGACCAGGACCATTATTGCCCGGACAAACCTACGAATTTACATTTGATGCCCATGAAGGTGACTACTTTAATTTTGCTTCCATGCTGGGCAATTCAAATGACCTGTTCTTCTCAACAAGGGATAAAGGTGTTGCCCTCTGGAGCGATGGGGTAGCTTTAAACGGTGATATTACTTCACGAGTTGACCTCTGGGATGCCGGAACGGAAGTAAATGAATACCCGGGTGCGGGTATCAACCAGCCTGCGCGTTCAGGTGGCGGGGTAGATGAAAACGGAAACGTTATGAAAGTAGATGACGGATTTACTTATCCCGACGTGAATCAGATTATCAAAATAACTATAACGCCTGAATAATAATTAAGTTATTCTTAGATGAATTTACTGGACAATAAGAATATGTCTGCTCAAAAGGCTGCTTTCATGGCAGCCTTTTATTTATAAATCATTTTCAGTAAACAAATTCATTGCAGAACTGTCAGTTTATCATAAAGTATTTTGATAACCTATAAATAGTGAAACCATTCAAGTCACAGGTCTTTCAGGGATCATTAAAAAAGAAGCATTATTTTGAAGGCTGGTACTTCAAACATGTCTCAAGGGATCTGCAGCATGTCTATGCTTTCATCCCAGGCATCTCACTTACGGAAGAGGACTCGCATGCTTTTATCCAGGTTATAAACGGGATAACAGGAAAATCGTATTATGTTCAGTACCCCTTGAATAAGTTTATATGGGAAAAAGACAGGCTGTTTATCCGTGTAGGTGATTCAGTATTTACCGAAAAGCTGGTTTCTCTGTCAATCCAAGATCCACTGATTAATATATTCGGGCAACTTACTTACACCGGACTTACCCCGTTACCAAAAACCATATTATCTCCGGGTATAATGGGTTGGTATTCTTATGTGCCTTTTATGGAATGTTACCATGGAGTAGTTTCAGCAAACCATAACATTAAAGGGGGCATTGTTATTAATGATATCAGTACTGATTTTACCGGGGGAAAGGGTTATATTGAAAAAGACTGGGGTACCTCTTTCCCTGAAACCTGGATATGGATGCATGCCAATTCTTTCTCACAGAAAGATGTTTCAGTTTTTTTATCAATCGCTAAAATACCCTGGCTGGGGAATTTTTTTATTGGTTTCATTGCATTCATTTGTATTAACGGGAGATTTTACCGGTTTGCGACCTATAATCATTCTGTGTTGAAAAAGGTGGAAAGAAAGGATGAACAGTTGCTGGTAGACCTTGAAAACAAACATTTAAGGTTGCATCTTGAAACTGAAACGCAGCTTTCAGGTGAATTGCGTGCCCCTGCTTTTGGCAGTATGACACGACGTATTAAAGAGAGTATTGATGCAGTTTTGCATGTTACTTTTTATGATCGTAACAACAAGGTAATATTTAAAGGCTCTTCAAAAAGAGCCGGTCTGGAAATATCAGGTAATATACTTGATTATTTATAATCTTATGTTACTTTATCAATTTGAATATTTTATCATTTTAATATATTGTTCGATATTATTCTGCTTCATGCATGTCAGGTGCTTATCCTGGCTTTATTGCTTTCAGGAACCCTTTGGATTTTCATTTCCTTTGTATGTATACTGAATTTAATCACCCACCAATTAATGCTATTTTTAACAACCCAAACACCACCAGGGAT
>DASQZP010001104.1:0-4476 GCA_035638655.1 Bacteroidales bacterium | reverse complement strand
GAGTGGGTCGATTATTTGAGAGCATTGAACGATGCATCCGGCGAAATGGATAGTGAGGTGATAAATCTTTGGCAATCCATGTTAGAGCAAGTTTATCCGGAAGAAGTTCGGAACAACCCGCCCCAGATAAAGGCTTGGCATAAAGCCTATATAGATAAGATTGACGCGGTGGATCTTAATGTTGGATTTTTCCGCCATGCCGCCGCTCGAAATGGCATCGTCTATATCTCAAGCAGCGACATTCAAGCCCGTGAACGTCGCAAATTTATCGATTCTCCCAAAAGGAGAATGGTGTCAAATCTTGAATAGTGAATTAAAAGGAGAATGGTGTCAAATCTTGAATAGTGAATTAAAATTATTTTATCCATAATTTCAAATGTTTATCGTACAAGCGAAGTCCATAGTGGTGATGATTGGGGACAAGGGGGACGTTGGTGAAAAGTTGAAAAGTTTATGTGACCGGGAGAAAATTAGTGAAGCTTTCCCCGCCATGAAGGGCGGGGGTTCTGCTTACGGCAGTGCTTCGCGCCCGGGTAAGGATTTCATTTTATTTTATATAGCTCCCCTCGACCCCGTCCTAAAAGACGCGGCTTGCGGGGAGCATGCCGGTCAATCTTTCACCAACGTCCCCAAAGTTCTGCTGCTAAAAGGAGGGTTTTAATAAAGCGCCCTCCTCTCCCCCGACGGATTCTTTCGGGGGAATTGTAACCATGTGTTACGTTTTTCTATTTCCATAACTGTGGCTAATACTACTGATTGGTCAGCAGGAGTATTCTCAATCATTTCATACAGGTAATGAGCGAGAGTGTTGAAAGGAAGCTCTATGTTTTTGTTTTTAAGAATCAGATCAATATATCTTATAGCTCTGTCTATCAACTTATTATTACTTGCCCTGACATATGTCATTACATTACCTTCGTATCTGCGAAGCCTTCCCATCACAAGTGTTGAAAGGGAATTAAGTATCATTTTAAGAGTCAGATGTGAGAAGAGTGGTACTGTAAAAGGTGCCGGCAAATAATGTCTGTAGTTCCCCAGGATAAAATTGATCCCCTCCTGATCACCTTGTATCTTAAATCGGTGTTGCCTTATTGATTTATATAACAGTTTTCTTCTGTTAATAACTTTCGCGCTGAAATCAAAACCAATAAGTTGTTCCCTGGACGCTATTCCATCAATTTCAGGCCACTCGAGAGTCCTTGCCGTCCTGCCTAACAAATTTTCCCAGGCCCTTTCACTATCTAAGGTATCAGGCATTAAAAGATAACAAAGTGACAAATCCGGATCGGTTTCATTAGCATTTTCAAAGGGAAACAGGCTGAAAGTTGGTGAACGTTCCGTAGTATCAGTAATTACGGTTATCCCTAACTGCCCATCTGTTTCATACAATAAATAATCTCCATCTTTATAACATTGCGATTCCTGGACAATAAATCTTTCAATAAACTGGATATCAAGCGAATCCCAATATTCATAAAAGTGATCTATTGCCTCTTCCATTGATTTATCATTTTCATTATAATAGAAAAGCGCAATTCCTGCTGCAGCCAGAAGAATAGTAGATGCCTGCATCCTTGTACTTCCGGTAACTGCCATTGGTCCGACAGTAAGATTTATTTTTTCAATACCCGGATTTTCAATAACCAATTTGGATCTTTCTGCAACTTCGCATAATAAATCATCAGAATTACAGTACAAAAAAAATGGTTTATTATTGGAAATCTGCACTGCTTCTTCCACAGCACCTATCACAAAAGGAGTTTCTCCACCCTCAGAAGAACCGATTAACAGATCGCCATCTTTAAACCCGGCTTCACGAAGCTGACGAGCCCCATAGTCTGGGAAATCTTCAAAGTTCTCTATTGAACGAATCAAAGCAACATCACCCCCGGCCATAAAACTAAATACCCTGTCTTTAATATTATCCTTGCTATTTACCTGTCGCCACAGGGTTTCAATTGTAAGAGATAATCTCCCGGTGGCCCCGCACCCACAGAAATAAATATTATTTCCAGAATTTATGGTATCATGAATAATATTTTTAAGGTAACATATCTGTTTCTTTTTCCTCGATAAAACCTCAATCGTCTGTCTGTCCAGTTCCTTTAAAATTGAGATTGCCTCCGGCAGATTATCAGCAGCCAACGATGACAAATTATTTGTGGCAGGATGAGGTTGTTCTGTTACAAGTCTGCCAAGCTTAAACTGGTCAGCAATGGATAGGAATTTGTCAGCTCTCTTTACTGCATTATCTGTTTCGCACGTTTGTTGGTTGCCGCAATATGTGCAGCCTGCAGTCGAATTACAGATAGGGTTTAATTCATAACTCTTCATTTTGATACCTTCCATGATTTGAACTTTAATTTAACAATTGGCAGTTAAGTCTTTCCACTATATGGGGAAAGCAAAATTTAGACCAATTCGGCTGAGCTTAATTAACCCTATGAAATCATCCGATTTTATTAAATTTAAAGATTTTGAATCAGAAGATATTGAGTTAAAAATGTTATATTTTTATGAAACATTTTCCATATTATAATTTTGGTTTTAAAACTCCATTCGCTTACGACTGGGTTGTTGAATGAAATTGTATAATCCTGCAAGTGCGCCACTATCGCACTTTTTCATTAAGTTTGCGCAATTGTACAAAAGATGAGGGTAAGGCTCATCGGAGCAGGCTTGTAGGAGCAGGATTCAAACCTCCTTATAAGGAAATGGTGACAAATCTTGAATAGTGAATATTATCGAATACTCTACCCTTCAAGGTCCGATTCCAATTTTATTAATATATTGATATTTTTAATAAAAATGTGCTCAATAAATTTTTAATTCACTATTCAAGATTTGACACCATTCACCCATGATTTTCTGAGATGCGTCCATGTAGCCTTTTATGTGATGCAATTTTTTAAAGCATGCTTTTGTTTTTATCGAAAGTGCTGAGAATGGTTAATGACAGAATTGTTTGGCGTGATGGTCGGTATCTATGATATATGATAAACGATCAAAAGGTCAGGGGGTCTAAAAAGGACTGAGCAATGAAAAAGTATGCATTAGCTCCAATTATTCTGTTTATAATTTTTTCCTGTATTAATCCTGCATATGCTGCTGATTGCCGTGGGTGTTGTCCTGGTGGTGGCGGTCTTGAATGCTTCAATGGTCTTACAAGATGTTCTAACGGATCGGCAATAAGTCAGAAATGCTTGCAAAATGACTGTGATGTTTGCCCGGAAGCTGAAACTAATACACCACCAACGAGTTCAAACACAATTATAATTGCAAGTTTCAATATTCAGCTATTTGGAAATACAAAAACCTCTAACTACGAAGTAATGGGAATTTTGGCTGAAACAATAGCCCAATTTGACCTCGTAGCTATTCAGGGAATAAGGGATAAAACGGGAACAGCAATGAAAATTCTCGAAGAAAAAGCCGATGGTTTCAGCACTGACTATGATTTTATCATTAGCCCACGATTAGGAAGGACAACTTCAAAAGAACAATATGCATTTTTTTATAAAACCAGTGCAATTGATGTGAAAGGATCATATACATTCTCTGATGATAACGACAAATTTCAGAGAGAACCTTTTATTGCTGACTTTAAAGCAAAAGGTGGCTCTTTCGATTTTGTGGTTATCAACATCCATACCGATCCTGATAAAGCAACAGACGAGATAAATGCATTACCCGGAGTTATTTCCGATGCAAAAAACCATTATTCTGAACCTGACGTAATTTTGTTGGGAGATTTGAATGCAGATGGAAATTATTACGACGAAAACAATTACAATTTGCCTTTGAGAAATAGCAAGTACATCTGGCTCATTACAAACAATATGGATACCACTGTAGCCGGAACTTTGAATACATATGACCGGATCATTATCACATCTGCGACAGCTGAAGATTTTATGAATATCGCAGGTGTTTTTAAATTCGACCAACAATTTGAAATGGAGGCCGAACCAAAAGAGGTGTCAGACCATTATCCGGTTTTCGCAAAGTTCAGCATTGACAAGGACACCAATTAATAGGTCTGGATTTAAGGATGATTTAATAATTAAAAAAGATTAATATAGCATGATTTTATCTGTTTCAACATGTCAACTTTGACAACATTCTTGACACCTTTGATTAAATATGCGTAATAAAATTTATGATTTAAAATATTTGCTTTAACCTTAATCAAAAAGGGATAGCTTATGATGGTATAAGAAACCCCATTCTCAGAATTGAGAGTGGGGTTTCGCTTTTGGTTGGATAACGATTAGTAACTACAATTCGGACTATAGTTCATATAATAATAAGATACATCAACATCAGCTTTAGTTCATGTAAGTGTAAAAGAAAGTTCCTATCTATTTATTATTCACGGACGGGGGGTACTTATGCAAGCAACTACGGCGAAACAGGTTCACGAGTTATTCGTTGAGCGGTTTAATGCACAGGATGCGGACGGCATAATAGAGTTGT
>DASQZP010001103.1:0-2226 GCA_035638655.1 Bacteroidales bacterium | reverse complement strand
GGAGGTCTACTAAGTACAATTAGTTTTTCTGTTGCAGGATATGCCGCAATGATCCTAACAGCTATCAACATTTTACTAGTTTTAGTGTTATTGCCTGAACCTGAAAAAGATAAAGAAGCAAAAATGGAAAACATAGGATATTTAAGCGGATTCCGAACCGCAATACGAAAACCACTTTTAGGCCCTACTTTGGTGATTTTATTTATTGTTGCATTAGCTTTTAGTACAATACCTGTTTTAGTGCCGCTTCTAAGTGCTCAATATTTTGGTTTTGGCTCTCTGGAACTGTCCTACATATTTATTTACATTGGATTGATTCAAATCGTAATGCAAGGATTTTTGATTAATCGTCTTTCAAAAAAATTTGGTGATGAAAAACTAATTATCTTTGGTTCAATTCTGATGTCTTTGGGCATCATTTTAATGCCAATTTTCCAAAACATACCTATTTTCTTTTTTGCTAACGCTTTATTAGCAGCAAGTTATGGTTTAGTAAATACAGCAGTTCCTGCATTATTATCCAAAAAAAGTGCCTCCAATGAACAAGGAAGTATTTTAGGCCTTGCAGGATCGATTGCAAGCATTGCAAGCATACCCGGTCCATTAATTTTTGGAGCAATTTATGATGTTACAGGGGAATTTGTTCCATTTCTAATAAGTTCAATAATTCTATTTGTCGCATTCATAATAGGATATCAAGTTTATAAAACAAATAAATCAACAAATAAAAAAGGTGAATAAAATAATTTTATCTTAAACCTAATTCTGATTAGAACAAATACAAATTAAGATTCTGATTATTTTTAGTCTACTAGCAATTCATTTTTATTTAGTTCTTTGACATCATTAGTTGTTGTTTTACCGATGTTCTTTAACGAAAAAATCGAAACTATTGAAAGAGACAATCTTGAATCGTTAGATGAAGAACGTATTCGTTACACCATAAAATATGCTAATCAGCACTCACCCTTTTACAGGAAATGGTTTACAACACACAATATTGTTCCCAATAACATCAGATCTCATGAAGATCTTTTAGAATTGCCAATAATTTCAGGTGAAGTAATTCGAAAAAGTCAACCTCCTGTGAGTGATGACTTTTATTTGAAAAGTGTGGAGTGGAATCAAGTATTTACCGTTCATGAAACAAGTGGTACAAGTGGTTTTCCTAAGACTTTCTTTTTGACGTGGGATGATTGGGAAAGGTATGCAGAAAAATATGCCCGATCTTTTGTTTCTCAAGGTTTTGAAAAAGGCGATAGGGTTGTTGTTTGTGCTTCATATGGTATGAACGTAGGGGCTAACACCATGACTTTAGCCGCCAATAAAATTGGAATGACAATAATTCCAGAAGGAAAGTGTATTTTTCCTCCTCGTGTTATCTTAAATTATAAACCAACCGGAATGGTAGGTAGTATTTTTAAGTTTTTGAGGTTGGCTAAAAAAATAGCTAAAGAAAATTTAGTTCCCTCCGAATTAGGCCTTAAGCGCTTAGTTGTTGGTGGTGAAAGTTTTGCTGAAGAAGCTCGTTTATATGTACAGGAGATTTGGGGATGTGATGTCTTTAACACTTATGGGAGCACAGAGGGGACAATGTGCGGTGAATGTAAACAAATGAAGGGGCTTCATGTTCCTGAGGATTTGGTTCATTTGGATGTTTATGATCCTAGTTTTGGTGATTTTGTTGCAGACGGGGAGTGTGGGCGTATGGTTTTGAGTACTTTGTTGCCGGTGGGTGAAAAAACGGGTACTTTGTTGCTTAATTATGATAGTGAAGACACGACTGTTGTTTTGTCTAGGGATATTTGTGACTGTGGAAGGTCTCATTTGAGGATTTTAAATCCTCAGCGTGAGGCTGAAACTTTGTGGGTGTTTGGTTCTCCTTTTAATCGTGTAGATGTTGAACGTGGAGTATTTCAAAGAGAAAATATGGAATATCTTACTGGAGAGTATGAAGCATTTTTAAAAGATGGATCATCAAAAAATGAAGTTGTTTTAAGCGTTAATTTGGAATGCTTAGAAAAAAGTAATTGTGACGCCAAGGTTGTAAAAGAGAATTTTCTTAAAGGCTTTTTTAGCTTGAAACCAAAGCTAAGAAGAGATTTTTCTGAAGATAGATTAAAAATTGAATTAGAGTTTTTAGGCGAAAAAGAGTTGGGAATATTCAAATCCAAGGGTAGGTCAAAAAGATTGATTGATAAAAGAACTAGATGATTTTTTACAGTC
>DASQZP010001102.1:0-2502 GCA_035638655.1 Bacteroidales bacterium | reverse complement strand
GTGGCATGAACATCAGATCGCGCACATAGGTGTTTTCGTATAGTTCATGATTAAACATAATATTTCGGATATCATCCATTTTGACAATGCCCCTGAAAGTATTGTCATCATCCACGACAGGGAAAATATTTCGGTGTGCATGTGTGATCACTTCTACAAGATTACCCAGTGTGTCTTCGGGATGGACAGTTTTAAAATCTGTTTCAATCAGGTCTTCGACCTTCATCATCATTAATACCGCCCGGTCTTTGTGGTGGGTCATCAATTCACCTCTTTTAGCCAGCTGATAGGTATATACAGAGCTGGATTCAAATATTCTGATAGTAGCAAAGGATATAGTAGCCACAATCATAAGTGGCATAAATAGCTGGTACCCTCCTGAAATTTCTGCAATAAGAAAGATGGCTGTGAGGGGTGCCTGTAATACTCCTGCAATTAAGCCGGCCATTCCCACCAGTGCAAAATTACTTTGTGGCAGGTCGAGTCCGGTATGGTTAAGTAAGTTGACAAAGAATAAGCCGGTATTGGCTCCAACAAAAAGCGTTGGGGCAAACATGCCGCCAATTCCCCCGCTGCCAAAGGTAACGGATGCTGCTACTACCTTAAAAAGCAGGATGAGCATAAAAAGCATATAGGTAATATACAGATTGTCGCGAAAGCCTTCATAGAGGGTATTATTAAAAAGATAACCATAATTACCTCTCAATGCCTGATTAATTGTTTCGTATCCTTCCCCGTATAAGGAAGGAAAGATAAAGATCAATATTCCTAATACGGAAACACCCAGTATCCATTTCTTATATGGGTTATCCAGGCTGTCAAAAATCTTTGTGATGAATTTATAAATACGGATAAAATATAAGGATACAAATCCGGTAAGGATACCTAACAATAAAAAGTAGGGGAGATGGGCCATCAGAAAAGGCTGCTCAATCTGGAAGGAGTACAGATAGTTTTGGCCAAGGAATAAATAGGATGTTAAAGCAGCAGTAGCAGAAGATATGAGCAACGGAACTATGGCTACCACAGTCAGATCAAGCATAATAATTTCCAGGGCGAAAACCACGGCAGCAATCGGCGCTTTAAAAATTGCGGACATAGCCCCGGCGGAGGCACAGCCCAGCAATAAGATCACCTGCTTGTAATTCAGATGCAGCACTCTTCCCAGGTTTGATCCAATGGCAGCTCCTGTGGCTACAGAGGGGCCTTCCAGTCCTACTGATCCGCCAAAACCGACAGTTAAAGCACTTGTTACAATGGAGGAATAAAGGTTATGCTGATGCATAACACCTCTTTGCCTTGAAATGGCATAGAGCACACTGGGAATACCATGTCTGACGGGACGTTTGTTAATATATTTGATAAACACTACTACCAGCAATACACCTATCGCCGGATAAATGAGATACAGGAAATTATATTCTAATATGGTGAGATTTTCTAAATAAGACTGAATGAGATGTACCAGATTTTTGATGATAACTGCTCCTAATCCGACCAGTATGCCTACAATTACGCTCAATATCAGCATAAACTGTCTGTCGTTTACGTGTCTGAGCCTCCAAATCATCAACCCTGCCAGAAATGCCGGTCTTTTCACTTTCTCCTTACTGCTTTTTCGTTTCTAACTAAGTCTTTTGTTTGTAGTTAAAGTTTAAAAGCCTGAAGATAGCGCATATTATAAAGAAATAAAATTAAAAGTTACACATTGTTGAAAAAACATGACTGTCAGCGGGTAATTTCATAAGTTTGTAGTAAATTTAAATTAATGCAAAACAGAATTACCTCTCTTTTTAAGATACAATATCCCCTTATTCAGGCTGGTATGGTTTGGTGCAGCGGATGGGAGCTGGCAGCGGCAGTCAGCAACGCCGGCGGACTGGGAATTATTGGTTCTTCATCAATGGATGCAGATACCCTGGCTATACATATCCGAAAAGCACGACAGGCAACAGACAGGCCTTTTGCTGTAAATGTGCCCATTCGCTTCTCAAGAGCTGAAGAAAACATCCGGACAATTATTAAGGAAGGGGTGACGATTGTATTTACCTCAGCCGGTAATCCGGCCACATATACGCCTGTTCTGCAGAAAGCCGGGATTAAAGTGGTACATGTGGTTTCTAACCTAAAATTTGCCCTGAAATGTGAAGAGGTGGGTGTTGATGCCATCGTGGCAGAAGGTGTTGAAGCAGGAGGCCACAATGGTCGGGAAGAAACGACAACACTTACGTTGTTGCCCCTTATTCGCAAACATGTGCGTTTGCCTTTGATTGCGGCAGGTGGAATAGGCTCAGGACGTGCCATGCTGGCCTGTATGGCGCTGGGCGCGGATGGTGTGCAGATGGGGTCCCGTTTCGTGGCTTCTGCTGAATCATCAGCTCACCAGGCATTTAAAAACAAAGTAGTTGAAATAAAGGACGGACAAACCCGTTTATCATTAAAGAAACTGGCTCCCGTGCGTATGATCAGGAATGAGTTTTGTGAGCGGGTGGAAAAAGCTGA
>DASQZP010001101.1:0-2528 GCA_035638655.1 Bacteroidales bacterium | reverse complement strand
CTTTTTCTGTCCTTACTTTCCGGCGTACCTTGAAAATATGTGCCGGCAGAATATGCGGATCCAGTTCAACATAGTTCCACTCGCCATGCCACAAATACCATGATTCTCCCAGCAGGTCATATACCTGGTAGCTCTCATCTGGTTGCAGTCCGAAATGCTCAGGCGGAATGCCAACCCAGCCTGCGTGTTTGTGGTAAGGATCCAGGTTGATCACCACCAGGATCAGGTTCTGCATGTCATCCGTATATCGTGAATAGCTTAGCAGGTATTCATCTTCAATATGATGAAACTTTGTGTTTTTGAAATTCTGAAGGGCCGGATTTTCTTTCCTGACCGTGTTAACTATTTTGATGATTTCCTTCATACTGACAGGATCGTTGAGATCCCATTCCTTTATCTGATATTTTTCAGAATTAAGATATTCCTCTGACCCGAATTCCCTGGCCACATTATCAGTCAATTCAAAAGCCGGTCCGTATATTCCATAATTGGAACTCAGGGTGGCCGCCAGCACATGACGTATAATGAAGGCACTTCTGCCTCCGCTCTGCAGGTATTCCGGAAGGATATCAGGTGTATTGGGCCAGAAATTAGGTCTGAATACTTCAGCAGATTTTCCCTTAGTGAGTTCTTTGATGTATTTTGTAATTTCTTCTTTGGTATTCCGCCAGGTAAAGTAAGTGTAAGACTGGCTGAAGCCGGATTTGGCCAGTTGTTCCATTACCTTCGGACGGGTAAAAGCTTCTGCAAGGAACAAAACATCAGGATATTCATTTTTTATACTGTGGATAATCCATTCCCAGAAGCGGAATGGCTTGGTATGTGGATTATCGATCCTGAAAATTTTCACACCCTGTTCAATCCAGTGTGCAAAAACACTTTTCAATTCTTCCCAGAGTGCTTTCCAGTTTTCTGTTTCGAAATTAATAGGGTAAATATCTTCGTATTTTTTAGGGGGATTTTCAGCATACTGAATACTGCCATCGGGCCGGTGTTTAAACCATTCAGGATGCAATTTTACCCAGGGATGGTCGGGTGAACACTGAAAGGCTATATCCAGGGCTACTTCCAGGCCATTTTCAGCTGCTTTGGCTATGAGATTGTGAAAATCATCCAACGTGCCCAGCTCGGGATGAATGGCTTTATGTCCTCCTTCTGATGATCCGATAGCCCAGGGAGAACCGGTATCCTCCGGTGATGGTGTAAGAGAATTATTTTTCCCTTTCCGGTGCGATTGCCCGATGGGATGTATAGGGGGAAGATACAATACATCAAATCCGAGTTCTGAAATGTAAGGCAGTACCTTTTCCATGTCTTTAAAAGTACCGTGTTTCTTTGCATCAAAAGAGGCCGACCGCGGAAAAAATTCATACCAGCTGCTGAAGAGTGCTTTCTTCCTTTCCACTTCCACAAAGAGTTCCTTCGGATATTCCACCTTATGCAGCTTTACCGGATAGCGGACCATCAGCATACTGAGTTCTTCGTTCTGGAGAATGAGTGCCTTTTCAGTCAATTCAATCTTTTCATCTTCAAGTGGTTCCAGGTACCGTTCAAACAAACCCTGTGAATCCTTTTTCGCCAGCGCAGCACTGTCGCGTATGATGGCCAGTCCGGTAAGCAGGTCGTTCTCAGTGGCAACGGATGCATCTACTTTCTTGTTGAAGTCACGTATCCAGGAGCTGAAGGGATTGATCCATGCTTCAATGGTGTAGGAATAGGAGATCTCCCGGGTAATCGGAAAGCTCCCTGTCCACCTGTCGTTCACCTTGTGCTCCATTGGGAAACTGTTCCATTGCTTCTCCTCTGCCGTTTTGTAAAGCAACAATGCCGACAACATATCATGGCCGTCAGTGAAAATATCAGCAGAAACAGACACGGTTTCTCCTGGTACCCTTTTAACCGGAAACTTACCACAATTAATCTCTGGTTTTACTTTTTCGATGATAACTCGTTTTCTTCCGTCTTCTTTCATATGCTGGAGAATTATTTATCTTACTACATGAATACTTTTAAGTATGATTATTTGTCAGCAGATCAGACTGCCGGGGGCCCGGGTTTCTTAAAAAGTGAGAGGTCAATGAAAATTAACAGGGGGGGAAAGACACGAGGAACATCTTTTATCACGGATAATAGCCGGATACATTTGATTTAGCCATGAAGTGATTCGTTTAAACACCATGTAATTCATCGTCTCACTTTTTAAATTAGTAAATCGATTTGAGTCCTCCTGAATGTTGAAATTCCCGGACAGGTATGTTCATCATGCCAGATGAACTGACTGGAGGATGCTTCTGAAACCGGTGATTATGAAATGCCCGGTCGGTAGTTCAAATCAACTGATAGTACATGTGACTAACAGATTAAGTGCCTGAATTGTTCTGTTATGAGGAATATGGTTTGCTTTTGGTAAATATTTAATATGGTAAAACAGTGCTCCCCCAGCCTTATAATCAAGCTCCCTTTTTGTTAAAATTAACTCTTTTATTGTAGAATTATGTCCCCTCTGGCTGGATGAAAGCAACTCCCTT
>DASQZP010001100.1:0-10207 GCA_035638655.1 Bacteroidales bacterium | reverse complement strand
ATAAGTAAACTTGACGAAAATACGCTGCAAAAAATTGCCGCTGCCGGCAATGGAATTTATGTGAGGGCTAACAATACGGAGACTGGCCTGAACAGACTTTTTGACGAAATAAATAAAATGACCCGGAAGGAATACGAGTCAAAAACTTATTCGGAATATGATGAAAAATTTCAATATCCCCTTGCCATTGCATTGTTTTTGTTGGTAATCGAAGTATTAATTCTGGAGAGAAGAAACAAATGGCTGAGTAAGTTTAATGTATTTAAAATTAAAATATAATATGATGAAACGTGTTTCTCTTTTTGTTCTCTTTATAGTTGCATTATCTGTATCATTGCAAGCCCAGGAAAAGGGAAGGAATGATATCAGAAAAGGGAATAAATTATATGAAGAGAATAAATATAATGATGCTGAAATTTCATACCGGAAGGCAGCAGAAAAAAATGCTGAATCGGTTAAGGCAGCATTTAACATTGGTGATGCACTTTATAAACAAAAAAACTATAAAGAGGCAGCCAAACAATTCAATTCGCTGGCACAGATGGACCTGGACAGGGAAACAAAGGCCAAAGTATACCATAACCTTGGAAATGCATTCTTGAAGGATAAGCAATTAAAAGAGAGTATTGAGGCTTATGAAAATGCACTCAGGAATAATTCTAAGGATATGGATACAAAGTACAACCTGGCCTATGCTCAGAAGTTGCTAAAGAAACAACAACAGCAACAAAAACAGAATAAAAACCAGCAGAATAAGAATAATAAGCAACAACAAAATAAAAACCAGCAGAATAAAAATCAGCAGGATAAACAAAATAATCAACAACAAAACAAAAATAATCAACAGCAGCAGCAAAACCAGCAACAGCAAAAGTCTGATCAGCAACAACAGAAAGGCAATCCAAAGGAAATGAAAATTTCACCGAAGGATGCCCAGCGTATTCTTCAGGCCATTGAAAACAAAGAGAAAAAAGTGCAGGAGAAGCTGAAGAAAGAAAAGGCACAGAAGAATAAAGTGAAAACTGATATTGACTGGTGACGGAGCGGGATACTCCTGTTTACTGCGATGTGATAAAGAAACATGAAAGTAAAATACATATCTGGTATGAAAAAGATACTCATTAGTATATTAACCCTGTCATTGTTATCCGGTTTTCTGGCTGCACAGGATGTGCAGTTTTCGGTTTCTGTTCCCGGAGCCGTAGCAACCGGTGATCAGTTCAGGTTAACCTTTTCAGTTAATGCAAAACCCGCTGCTTTTGATCCGCCAGACCTGCGTGACTTCAATATTCTGGGTGGACCAAGCACTTCCAGCAGTAGCAGTATGCAAATTGTTAACGGGAAAGTGTCGCGCAGTTACAGTTATTCTTACACTTATTATCTGCAGGCATATAAAGTTGGAACCTTCACGATTGGATCTGCATCAGTGACTGTCGAAGGCAAAAAATACTCTACAGAGCCAAAGAAAATTGAGGTTATTAAAGGTGAACCTTCAGCTAAGCAATCTCAATCACAATCCCAGGGGCAAAATCAGCAGGAAACAGCTTCTGTTCCTGCAAATTCTGAAAATTTATTTGCTGCTGTAAATGTAAACAGAAAATCTGTTTACCAGGGAGAGCAGATAATTGCCAGCATAAAGGTTTATACACAACTCGATCTGGCTGGTTTTCAAAATATGGATTATCCCTCATTTAAAGGTTTTTTTACGCAGGATATTGAATCATCTAATCAAATTTCTCTTCACAAAGAAAATGTAAATGGTAAAATATATAATGTTGGTACAATAAAACAGTATATTCTTTTCCCACAGCAGGCAGGTGAAATTACAATAGAACCCTATACTGCTGATTGTATCATTAGAAAACGGGTAGGAGGCCAGCACAGTATTTTTGATGACTTTTTTGGTTCTTCTTATCAGAATGTGGTACAAAAGGCTGAAAGCAAACCTGTACATATCAGGGTGAAGCCATTACCCGGGAATGCCCCGGAGGATTTTGGAGGGGCGGTTGGTTCTTTCAAAATGAATGCCAGCGTTGATCGGACGGAGCTTCCTGAAAATGATGCAGTAACCTTGAAGGTAACAATTACTGGCAATGGCAATATAGCGCTTGTTGAAGCTCCCAAAATTAATTTTCCGCCCAGTTTTGAAGCCTACGATCCCAAAGTTTCTTCAAATATACATAACTCAATTTCCGGTTCAACAGGAACCAAGACTTTTGATTACATTGTAATTCCCAGACACCAGGGGAAATACAGAATTGCGCCTGTAACTTTCAGCTATTTCGATCCTGCTGAAGGTATATACCGCAATTTGAATTCAAATGAATTCAATATTAATGTAAAAAAAGGACAGGGAGAGAATTCCTCAGGAGTATCCTCTTTTTCGAAAGAAGATGTTAAGCTTATAGGAAGTGACATACAATACATAAAAACAGGGAATATTGTTTTACGTGAGAAAGGAGAGACCCTTTTCACACATCCCCTGTTTTACCTGGCGTATGTATTTGCACTGGTTATTTTTATTATATTAGTGATTGTTCGCAGGAAAAAGATACAGGAGAACAGGAATGTTGCCCTGCTGCGACACCGGAAGGCCACTAAATTTGCAAGAAAAAGACTGAAGAAAGCAGCAGGTTATATGAAGGCCAATGATGCGAGACATTTTTACAGCGAAGTATTACAGGCCACCTGGGGATACCTGAGTGACAAACTTAGTATTCCGGTATCCTCTTTGTCCCGCGACACAGCCCGTCAGGTGCTTACTGATCATGGTGCTGACGAAGAAAATATAAATACTTTCATGGAACTCATTGATACTTGTGAATTTGCCCAGTATGCGCCTGCACAGGAAGCTTCAGGAATGGACAAAATTTATGAAGATGCTGTCAGGATTCTTGGAAAAATAGATCAGAAGATTAAGTAATTTCACATGATGGTACTCTGAATGAAAAAATGAAAAATATGAAAAGACTTGTCATTATACTAATATCGTTCCTCTCATTTAACCTGATGGCAGCTGAGAACTACGAGGTAGTAATTGATTCTGCCAATCAGAAGTATGCAAACGGCCAGTATGAAAAGGCGATTCAGTCCTACCAGGATGTATTAAAATCAGGTTATGTTGCTCCTGCACTATACTTTAACCTTGGAAATGCATATTATAAAACCAATGACCTGCCGCATGCTATTCTTTATTATGAAAGGGCACACAGGCTCGCTCCCAACGATGACGAAATTAACTTTAATTTAAATCTTGCCCGTTCACAGATACTGGATAAAATTGATACGGTTCCTCAATTTTTTCTCACCAGATGGTGGCATGCACTCCGTGGTACTATGAAGGCAGATAGCTGGGGATATCTGAGTTTAGCTACATTTGCAATCTTTTTATTGCTGTTTGGTATCTATCTTTTTTCACGCTTGCTTACACTTAAGAAAATTACTTTCTGGCTGGGTTCGATCTTTTTTGTTATAGCCGTTCTCAGCTTTTTGATGGGACACAAACAATCTGAATTGCTGAATACAAAAGACCAGGCAATCATCATGAATCCGACAGTGACAGTGAAAAGTTCTCCTGATATGAGTGGAACCGAATTGTTCATGCTTCATGAAGGAACAAAGGTTTCAGTTGAAGATTCTTTGGGCGAATGGAGAGAAATCAGAATAAGCAACGGTAACAAAGGTTGGATCAGAGAATCTGATTATGCTTTGATATAAAGTGATATTGTTTTTAAATTAAGGAAATATAAAAAACAAACAGGACTGAATTTTCAAGTCCTGTTTGCGGGAATCTGAACATTATAAACCTAAGCCGAAAAGATATATTCCTTAGAATATTCATTTTTTTATGACTTAAACAAAGTTAAGGAATTAATCTGCCTCTTGTCAAGTAATTTAGCATTTATTTACTTTATAAATTATTTTGAAATCTTTCTTAGTGTATATCGAGTGACTATCTTTTAATTATTTCCTACTTAATTTATAATAAAAATAACTTTTGTTTTACTTCCTTTTTGGTTTGAAATATTTACAAGATAATTTTCTTTAGTGAAAAGAACCATATATTCTCAGATCGGTTCTGGGGTTAAGACACATTACAGGAATTTTATAGGGGTTGGTAATGATTTTTTGTTCTTTAACTCCCATCAGATAATCTGTTATTCCTATATATCTTGACAGCATGATCATAATTAGATCTGCATCGCTGTTGTGAGCAAATTCAATGGTTTCGGATGCAAAATCAGCATGTCCGTCAGCCGTGTGTATTTCGTAATCTATATTATACTTATCCAGCGTCTGACGGGCAAAAAGAATATTGTTCAGGATATTTCTTTTCAGACCCTGATCGGTAATATTGGGCTTATACAACAATATTTTGTTGTTGTAGTACCTGCGTAGATATAGAATCCAGTTCAGTTTTTCTTTATTCTCATACCTGAAATCAACAGGCGAGACAATTTTTTGAATTTCTTCTTTTTGGGGAGGTTCCTGAATCACAATAAAGGGAACTTTGGCCCCGGAAATAATTTTTATTGCCCTGCTTCCTGTATATCGCTGCATACCGTGAGGACCATCAGTCTTCATTATCACAAGAGAGGTATCCATTTCCTTTGAAGCAATATCAGTAATGGTCTTATAAATATGACCTTTGCGTAAAATAATTTCGGGCTGAATACCATATTTCTCTTTTGCTCCCCGGACAATAGGTTCTAACAAACTGCGGACCTCTTCTTCGCTCTTTCCGTTGTTGAGTATATGCACCATAGCAATCCTGTCCTTCGTGACATTTGCTATTCGTGAAGCATATTCAAGAGATGCTTCAGAGAGTCCCGTGAAGTCCCAGGGAATTAATATGGTTTTTGATTTACTGGCTTCCATAAAATAATCTTTAACCTGATTTTAATAATTTTCTGAGTTCATTTAAGGTATTCGATAAAGGTTAAGTTTATTATTATTTGTTTTACGGAATGCTAATGCAATTGGATACGTTAAATACAATTAATTTTTTGTCTAACAGTGAATTTTGTTCTTTGACTCAAAAAATCCGGAGCTTCAGGTTCAAAACAAATAGTTTTAATTTTTTTTATTGTGAATTGTCCTGAATAGTATAAACTGAATGTTTACAAGGTTATTCATACAGAAAAATTGGGGTTACCCTGAAATTATTGATGCATTTGCATATCATATTTAAAATTGAATACAGAAATACAGATTTAATTGTATTTTTGTATTTGTGATCATTTGTACAGTATAAAACCATGTCAACAGTCTCCCTCTTTCTTATTTTTTTTCAGTTTTTTTTGGGCAGTTTTTCTATATCATGCGGAAGCGGGCAATCCGGTAAAATTCATTTTCGGATCAGGAATCTCAATGTTTCAGAGCAGAATAAATCTTTATTTTTGCTAACCTCAGTTACTGAAAATCCTGAATTATCGGATACATTGAACCAGAATACCATATTGATTCCATTACAATGTACGGGAGCCTGGTGTTCAGTGTCTTCTGCAGATTATTATGATTATAATCGTATCGTTGCTATTAATAATAATGAAGTTACCTACAGCAATGTATTTTATATCTCAACAGAGAAACGTTTTTTTCAGGTCGTACTCCATAATAAAATTACATCTATCAGTGTGAAGCCGGTTATGGGAAAACTTGTAGATTTTTTGCATAAAATATCAGGTACTATTACGGCCTATTTTATCTTTACCGGGGTAATGTTGCTCGTGGCTTTGGTTCTTGCAGGTATTTTTAAATTTCCGGTTTGGTTTTTTGGCTATATACCTTTGTTTAATTTGGTAACGATCCCTTTCCTTTTTTTATCTCCAATTACTGTGGAAGTGATAAATATACTTATTGTGATTGTATTTGAAATTGTATTTTTCTATTTACTGAGCCATAAAAAAGCACTCATTCCCGCTACAATTGTTTTTGTGCTCGTTATTAATTTTTTCGGATTGGTATTAGGCCATTTGGTCTGTTCATTTTTACAACTGGTCCTCTGATTTATTTTCATTAACCATTTCGTCTTTAAAAAAAGGCTTGATTCTGCCAGATAGGTCATTAATCACATACAACCAATCGCTTAAGCTATCTTTTAACTCTTCTTTGGTAAATCTCCATTCCCAGTTATGCTTTGCCTTGCCCGGCCTGTTCATTCTGGCACGGTGACCTGCACCAAATAGGTCTTGCAGGGGAAATATAACGGTATCAGCCACCGAGAAGATCAGTAACCTGACAAGCTCTTTATGGACAGATGAAATGCCTGTTTTTTTTCCAAGATAGTTTGATATGCGTTGGTGATCGTGAAATGTCAGTTCCTTTGTATACCAGCCCCTAAGTGTGTTATTGTCATGTGTGCCGGTGTATGCAACTGTATTGTGGGCATAATTATGTGGCAGATAAGCATCATCTGGATCATTACCCATAAATCCAAACTGAAGTACCCTCATCCCCGGGAACCCTGTTTTTTCAAGAAAATTAATAACATCCGGAGTGATCATTCCAAGATCCTCTGCTATTAATGGCAACTCCTTAAATTTTTTTCTGAATGCTGCAAATAACTGTTCCACCGGTACCGCTATCCATTCACCGTTAATTGCAGTTTTTTCACCGGCTTTTACTGCCCAGTAAGCAACCAGTCCTCTGAAGTGATCGATTCTAGCTCTGTCAAAGAGTTTTAAGTTTATTGTCATTCTGTCAATCCACCAGCTAAAATCATTCTTTTTGAGTGTATGCCAGTCATAAACAGGATTACCCCACAATTGTCCGGTTTCACTAAAATAGTCAGGGGGAACTCCGGCAACTTCTGTAGGCCTTTTCTTCCTGTCGAGCTTAAAAATTGCCTGATTAGCCCATACATCGGCACTGTTAAACTGGACATATATAGGGATGTCTCCGATTATCTGAATGCCTTTCTGATTACAGTATTCTTTTAGTGAAAACCATTGTTTGTGAGCCATAAACTGGATGAATTTCTCTCTTGCAACAGCATCTGCATTCTCCAGTATCGCTTTGTGCATTGCACTTTCCTTTCTGTCGCGGAATTCTTTTGGCCATTGGTTCCATTCCCTGCCTTTAAAATGATTTCGAAGTACCTGAAAGATCGAAAAATCTTCCAGCCAGGACTTCTCTTTTTCACAAAAAGAAAGAAACTCATCATTTTTTGCCTGCAATACAAAATTATCCCAGGCTTTATACAGAAGCGTGGTCTTAATCCGGATTACTTTTTTATAATCTACCTTTCTGTAGGTAAAGTAGGGTAATTCTTCAAGATCTGAATTGTGAAGCAATCCTTCTTTCAGCAACTCATCAGGACTTATAAGTAGTGGATTAAGAGCGAAGGCAGAAGAACTTGAATAGGGCGAGTTTCCCATAACCAAATCGGTAGGATTCAGGGGAAGTACCTGCCATGAAAATACACCTGCGGCCTCCAGAAAATCTGCAAAATGATATGCTTCTTTACCAAAATCTCCAATACCATATGCTCCGGGTAAGGAGGATATATGTAATAATATGCCGGTGGTTCTTCTTATCATGAATCAATATTTTGCTGATCAGTAGTGTTTGCTGACCAAATGCCGAACGGGATATGGTCAAATAATTCCTCAAGTGATGCTTTAACTTTCAGGTGTTTTATCGTTCCTGTAAATACATTCTTCCAGACTGTTGCTTTTTTTTGACTCAAACCTATAGTCGTATTATCAAATTGTGATCCTGTAATTTCTTTATTATGATCTGCCAGAGCTTTTGAACATATCGGTACTATTATTAACAACTGGTCTTTATAATATTCTCTGGAAAATCCGATAAATTGATCAGAATGCTTACCTGATATTTCAACAGGTATATATTTGCCTTTTCTGAAAAGGTCGGGATATTCTTTTCGCAGGTACAACAGCCTGAATATCACATATTGCTTCAGCATACCACCTGAGGGTTGATTTAACCATTTTACCAGCTGTCCGGGATCCGTTCCTGCATTTTTTATCTCACTCAGGTTTTTCATTCTTTTTTCATAATCAACAGGACGCCGGTTGTCCGGATCGACCAGGCTCAGATCAGTAAGTTCAGTACCCTGATAAAAGTCCGGAATTCCTGGAAGTAAGGTTTTAAGTATCAACTGGGATATAGAATTTATTACACCCGGCAATAGTATTTCTGAAAGAAGATCCTTGATTGCAGCCATGTAAGGCGATCGGGGCTCAAGTACCTTATCTGTGAAACTTATAATTCCCTTTTCGCAGGTTTCGTTGGGATCAGTCCATGAGGAAAAACGCTTGCCTTCTCTTACAAATTTGATCATATAGTCTTTTATCCTTCCGGGATAATCCGGTTCAGGAAGGTGATCAGCAGGGTAAGTACCCAAAATTGTTTGAAAAAGAGCATATAACAAAAGAGGTTCAGGTACATAATATTTGTTTTTTGTACCCTCCTCAAATGCAAGGTATTGCCATGAAGTATATTTTTCAATAAACAAAGCCGGCATTTCGCTCAGTACATTCAGTCTGGCCCTTACATCTTCACCGCGTTTGGTATCATGTGTTGCTGAAGCATTCATACTTAATGGATGCTTTTTCATGCGTTGTATGAAATAGGAATGGAATGCTTCAGTGCTTGTTCCATACTCAAATGGATTTCCACCTACTTCATTCATCGAAAGGAGAGGATAATAATCGTAAAACAAGGTATCTTCAACTCCTTTGGCCATCAGTGGACCTGAAAGTTGCTGAAGTCGCATGGTCGCATGTACCATGGCTTCTCTCTGACTTTCGGATAAGTTTTGTTTGTCCTCCTGTAAAAACAGGTTGCCCAGACAGGTTATCACATGCCTAATTTCCGGAGCTTTGTTATGGCAGCGGGCAAGTGTTTCATTTATAAGCTGCCGGTCATTTTCTGAAATTTTGGTGGGTGTGATATAGGTTCTGTATACAGGAAGATAAGACAGAAATAATACAATTGCTTCCCTGATATTCTCCACACTGGCATCAGTCCCGGGTATCTGATCCCATACAGGTTTCTGGAACATTTTCACCAGTGAGCTTAAATGCCCGTTGAGGTTGTTAACCAGCATGTTCCTTTTTTTCTCTGACACTCTTTCAACCGGATCCTGGTCATCAGGATGTACGGACTGAAAATGACGGCTGAAATCAGTTGATGCATTTTGATTGATAAACAGATTATTAATTTTTATCAGAGCATCATAGCCGGTTGTGCCTTCAACAGGCCAGTCAGTTGGCAAGGACTCAGACGTTTCTAGTATTTTTTCAACGACCAGGTAACAGCTATTTGTTTCCTCGCGAAGCATTTTCAGGTACCTTCTCGGATAGTATAATCCATCAATATGGTCCACCCGGAGTCCGGTGATATATCCTTCCTTAACGAGTTTTAAAATCAACTGATGAGTATATTTGAAAACTGAAGGAAAATCATTCCTCAGTGAGATGAGATCATTAATGGTGAAAAATCTCCTGTAATTATTACTGGTATTGGATACCCTCCAGTAGCAAAGTTGATAATGCTGTTGTTTCAGTATTTCATGCAGCTTGTTATTCTTTCCGGAAAGACGGGCAGATTGATTAATTTCTTCAACGACTTTTTTGATTACATCGGGAAGTGTGTTTTCTTTACTGATTAACTGGAGTTGATCGTAAAATCTCAACGTAAGTTGCCGATATTCTTCCGGATCAGCAGCTTTTCCCAGCTCATCAAGCTGTGAATAGAGTAATCTTGTGTTTTTTGGATCGATATTTTTAACTGTATCTAATAAAAAACGGTATGATTCAGGACGTACCGGAAATTTGTGATCATAATATTCTACAACTAGCTTATCTGTGTAGACAAGTTTGATTTCCCTTTCCTGCAGACAGCTGCCATAAGGACGGCCCAGGAAAGGAGCCATGATCTTGTTTCTAAAATTGGCCTGGTGGGCCTCCCAGTTGATGTCAAAGAAACTGGCAAAGGCAGACTTTTGTCCGTGGGTGAGTACATCCATAAGCATGTGATTGTCGAAATCATAGGCCATGTGATTAGGTACGATATCCTGAATCCATCCTAATCCATATTCTTTACATCTATTTAGCAGACTGTAAAACTCATCCTCACTGCCCAGTTCTGGATTGATCACATTTGGATCAGTAATATCATACCCGTGCTGACTGCCTTTTCTGGCTTTGAATACCGGAGAGGCATAAATTGCAGAAAT
>DASQZP010001099.1:0-10021 GCA_035638655.1 Bacteroidales bacterium | reverse complement strand
CCGCGGATATCTTTTATGTTCCCGAAAAGAAACTTCTGCTGATTCCTACTTTTTTTGATAACAGGATCATGGCCTACAAGGTTGATATTTTATAATTGAAATTAATTTTTGCACTTAAGCAGGGGCGTTTATTCTGAAAACAACCCTGCTTTTTCAATTGACTCCCTGCTTTTATCCAAGGGCCTTTAAGATATAATCCAGTATTGGATCAGATTCCTTTGGGCTGATAAAAGCATGGGTTTTGTAACGGGGAGACTTCAGAAAGCCCCGGTCAATCATTTCATTGATGGTTGAAAGATATTCCAGCGACGTTTTCCCGATCAGCAGATTTTCCAGATTTTGATTTTGCTTGTAAAGCTTTAACACTTTTTTAAATCCCTGCAGATACAAATAATCTTTTGTAAATCCGCCACCTCTGAAAGTCCGGGCTGTAATATAAAATGCACTCTCAGCATCAATTTTATATTCATCGGTTAAATACTCAAAAAGCGACCGAAAATCATAGCCCTTTAGCATCAGTTGTATAGCTACTACCCTGTACGAAAGCACTTTTAAGCGTTTGAGGGACAGGTTACCTGACAAATATTCACTTAGAATCGCCAATCCTTCCTGGGTAAGATCATTGAGAGGCAGACCAATATTAAACAGTTTTATGGGCTGTTCCAGAGAATTCATCGTTGAAACTGCATGTAAGCCAATCTCATGATTAACCAGACCCAACAGATCAGTCTTTGAGAAAGTAGCGCCTCTTTTCAGAATGGCAGTTCTTCGATGATTAATTACCAGTGCTTTCGAAGCAATTTTCGAAGATATCTCTGTCCTGAAACTAAACCCATATTCCCTGATCTCCTTTTCAAAAAAACGCCTTGCGTCATCAACATCAAGTAATTTATCGCTGTGGCTTTCTATTTCGGGACAGTGAATAAGGAATCCGGCATCCTTTAAATCGGCCTCCCTCGGCTCTCCGTAATATCTCAGTGAATTATAGAGAAATTTATGAGATCCGAGATTTGAGAGAATATCTATTTTATTTGCGTAAGCGCTTATGGTATCTTTGTACATGTTTTGAATACTCACATCTTCAATTCTTTCAACCTGAATGGAATAGAGTTTTCTTTTTAGCTCAAAAGGATCTATGGAGAGTTGACGGTATTTGAATGAAGGGACATACTTTAAACGGGAAGAAAAGAATTTCTTTCGTTCCTGTTCCAGGTTCAAAGGGTTAACATAATTGAGTAATTCAAAACTTCTTACCAGCGAATAAAGTTCTTTGTCGATTTTATACAGCAGTTTTCCGGGATCCGCTGGCAGAAATGATGATTTATCCGGAGGGTTTAGGTTTGTGAAGGTGCGGGCAAAAATATAAGAGGTTAACAACAGCGCCTTTTTAATTTCTTCCCGGAGTTCATTTATCACCTCAGGGAAAATTTCCCCGGTTGTTTCATTGCAGTATATTTTTTTAATTTCTGTTGCCAGAACGAGTGTGCGTGGATGTTCTCCGGTGAGTTGTTTAAGCATATTTCCTGCCCCGCCGAACACATCATTTTCAGCAATACTGGTTTCAAAATCACGGAGTTTAATGTCAGACAGAGCCTGGATCCACTTATTCACCACAGGCTTGTATTTATTTCTGTCAATATACCGGGTTCCCACATTAAACAAAGGAACTTCCCGGTCGTATCGTTTGTAATTATAGGAATGGATATCAAAAACCAGGCAACCTCCAAAAAGCATTTCTGTTTTTTTTACCAGGGCATTCAGCACCTTATAAAAGTTGCAGTGCTTTGTTAAAGTGTTCCTTGTATCAATGCTGTTAAGTGGTGAACGCCAAACTTTTTTAGCCCATGCAATATCATAGATACACTCTTTTTCATTTCGGTTCAGGTCATATTCATACCTGGAATCATGAACAATAATGGAAACAGGCCATGATGATATAAAACTGCCGGTATGAGGATCTTCCTCCTGCCAGCGCTCATAGTCGTTCAAAACGATTGACGGATGGAGCTCCTCTCTTAGCTGATGACCATTATGAATGGCCGTACACAAAGCGGGAAGATATTCCCTGATCTTAACAGTAAAAGCGCCATCTGAATGCATTGCTTCAAAAAGAGAACCCGCCTGAATACGCCTGATCATCTCACTGGTATTCAGCTTAAGCATCTTCCACTGTTTTTCTGAAAGCTCGTTTTCTGAGTATTGAAGCCTCCCGGTTTCTTACTTCCTCCTCTGCAAAATCAAGTATCTTTTTCTGAAGTTTTACCCTGTTTAGTTTGTTGATACGTGAAATACCACCCGGGCTGCATACATTAATTTCAATAAGTTTTCCATTGATGATATCCAACCCGACAAAATAGAGACCGTCTGCTTTGAGTCTTTTTGAAACCTGCCCGCAAATGTATTTTTCCTTCTTTGTAAGGGAATGTTTTTGTACGGTTCCTCCGGCATGTACGTTGCTCCTTATATCATCTTTGGCCGGAATTCTTTTCATGGCTCCAATGGGTTCTCCGTTTAACATCAGCACTCTGATGTCTCCCAGTTCAGCTCCTTCAACATATTCCTGCAGAATAACATAGTTGTTTCCTTCCCTTCCGTCAATATAAAAGTCAAGCAAAGAATTGATATTCTGAGGGGCATTCTTCTCAATTACAATCACCCCACTGCCACCGAATCCGTTAAGAGGCTTGAGAATCATCCTGTCTGCAGGGGCTGTTTGTATGATCTTTTTCAGATATTCTTTGTTTTTGGATACATGCGTGACAGGTATGATCTCATTCTGCGGATCATAAAAGGCCGCAGTATATAGTTTATTGTTGGCCTTACGCAATCCGTCGATATTATTCATTATGAAAGTATCACTACTTACTGAGTCAAGAAAATTCAATAATGTGTTATCGAGGGGTGGATTATCACGCATAAAAATTACATCAAATCCTGACATAGGCAATAATTGTTCTTTGAATTCTACATTTTTATAGAAATTAATAATGTTATTGCTTATGATAGGCTTTTTTACTATAACCTTTATAAATCCATGAGTCACACTGTTTCTGATGGTCAGGTTGTTTGGGTAAATAATACCCACGGTATGTTTTCTGATAACCGATTCATGGATCAGCCTGAGTGTGCTGTCATTTTCAGGAACAACGCGCTCCCAGGGATACATTATAAAACAAATATTCACTTATTGTATGATTTAAACAGTAATGGAAAAAATAAAATGAGAGATATAATATCTTAGCTCCTGAATAAAAGCGGAACCAACAATTCTGATAATAATGGTCATATAAATATTTGGCAATCAATCGTAAAGTTCATATAACGGCAACAATGTGAGATAATTGTATCAATGATTCTTTAAAAATGAATGGGGTCTAAATTAAAAATAAAAATAAGAATTTTTTTATCCCTGATAAGAATATAATTTGAAATTTAACAATTGGTTTTTCTGTGAGGAATACGGAGTAATCCGAGAGAAATGAAATTTAAGATTTTCTTTCGGTTCCTTTCTGGCATTGATAATGGTGGAAATTGAGCAACTACCCTGCCCGGATGTTCAGATGCCGCGCAGGGTTTTAATTTTCAGTATCAGTTTGCAATAACGCAGTTATCGGACATTATGGACAGACACTAAAAAAATTGAACTTTACTGTTTAAAAGGCAGATGCTGTTTTTTTATAAAGTCATCAAGCAAATCATTCAGGTCGGGTTTGCCTATTTCCTGCAGGTCATAATAAACACGTGTATTAGGTTTTTTTATCTTTATAATCCTGTTCAGGTCAATGGGGGTTCCGATGATTACGGCGTCGCAATCGGTATTGTTAATCGTTTTTTCCAGGTCTTTCAATTGCTGTTCACCATAGCCCATTGCTGGCAGGAGGCTTCCTATATTCGGATAAATGTTAAAGGTTTCCTTCAATTTGCCTGCAAGATAGGGCCGGGGATCAACCATCTCTGTAGCGCCAAATTTTCGGGCAGCGATGATGCCGGCACCGAGTTTCATCTCTCCGTGTGTCAGCGTTGGGCCATCCTCAACAACCAGTACTCTTTTCCCTCTTATTATATCAGGATCATCAACCTTTATCGGGGAAGCAGCATCAACTACAGTGGCGGCTGGATTTACCTTTTCGATATTTTCTCTTAGCAACTGAACAGCTTCCGGGCTGGCAGTATCCATTTTATTTATGATGACAGCATCTGCCATCCTGAGTGTTACTTCTCCCGGATAGTAAGAAAGTTCATGGCCTGCACGGTGTGGATCTACCAGGGTGATCATCAGGTCAGGTTTATAAAAGGGAAAGTCATTGTTCCCGCCATCCCACAAAATAATATCACATCCGGCAGGGTCATTTTCTGCGGCAAGCAATATAGCTTCATAATCAACACCTGCATAGATTACATTACCTCTGACGATGTGGGGTTCATATTCCTCCATCTCTTCAATTGTACAATCATGTTTTTTAAGGTCACCAATTTCAGCGTACCGTTGTACTTTTTGTTCGACAAGATCTCCGTAAGGCATCGGATGCCTGATAGCTACAACTTTTAATCCCTTTGCCATCAGCAGCTCAATAACCCTTCGTGAAGTCTGGCTTTTACCGCAACCAGTCCTGACAGCCCCAACTGCAATTACTGGTTTTGCACTTCGTACCATGGTGTCACCGGATCCCATAAGAACAAAATTTGCACCTGCAGCATTGACGATTGCACTTTTGGCCATCACTTTCGCATAGGGCAGATCGCTGTATGAAAAAATACATTCGTGAACGTCATGTTCTTTGATCAGGGAAGGCAAATTACTCTCTGAATATATGGGAATGCCCTTGGGATAAAGGTCTCCGGCAAGGGCCGCCGGATATTTTCTGCCGTCAATATCTGGTATTTGTGCTGCTGTAAAAGCAACAACATTGTAGTTGGTATTGCCGCGGAAGTAGGTATTAAAATTATGAAAATCCCTGCCGGCAGCTCCAATAATGATAACATTTCTTTTGTTCATAACAGTACCGTATTAGTGTGAATGATTCAAATAAGTTATACAAAATATTTGTAATATTGATTATATTTTGTCTGGTTATGAAGCATATAGAGTATAACGGCTTACTGTTAAATTCCTAAATATCAGCATGACAGGCGGTTATGGAAATATTAATGCAAAATAGAATTTATATGTTTAATAATATCGATTATTACTCTGTAAATCATTACCTTTAACAGGTAATTTGGGCGTTTTATATAGTCTGCCCATGTTATTCGGAGTGATATATCCGGAATCTGACATTTAAAACCGTAAGCTTAGATGAACTTTTTAGCGCATTTTTATTTATCAGGCGACTCAGATGATATAAAGATTGGAAATTTTATCGGTGATTATGTAAAAGGAAGTGATTATCAGGATTATCCTGAAAGTATAAAAAAAGGCATTTTGTTACATCGTAAAATTGACAGTTATACTGATACACATTCGGTTGTGCGAAAGAGCAAACTTCTGTTCGCCTTAAAATACCGCAAGTACGCCGGTATTATTGTAGATATCTTATATGACCATTATCTGTCGGTTGAATGGGACAGGTACTCAGAAGTACCTCTTCATGAATATATTGAAGAGTTATATCTTATGCTTGAAAAAAATTATGACAGGCTGCCTCCCCAGGTTCAGCTTTTTGTTTACCGTTTTATCGGGGACGACTGGTTAGGTAAGTATCAGGATTTAGCCGGAATTGAGACTGTTTTACACCGGATGAGCAAGCGAACATCTCTTCCTGAAGAAACTGATTTCGCACTGGATGTAATTCATGCCAATTACACCCAGCTGATGGATCATTTTAATCAGTTTTTTGTACAGCTTGTGAACTATGTACGAGAAAAATTCCTTATCAGTTTCCCGGTAAAATAACAGTTCTATTCTTACACAAGGCTAAGAAAGGAATCCGTCCAGACTGGCCAGAACCTGAAATAAAACACAAACTCTCAGGAGCACATGGAAAGGGAAGCCTCATTTTCTCGGTTGTTCAGGCTGTATTTATTTTTGTTTACAGCAAGAATTTTGTCAAATTCTTTGGTATAGAAAAACTCTTCTTCGCCAAAAGCAGGGTTCAGATCGTTCAGCCAAAGTGCATCTTCATCATATTTGGCAAAGAATGGCCGACCGACCCATTCCGGACGACGGGCCTGTATGAAATTGAGCACTATTATTTTTTCGCCTTTCACTTCAGAGACGCCCACAATACGTACTTTGCCAGGATTGGCTGACATGCTTGGTCCGCGAACCGTACGGCAAATCCCGCTAACGCTTGAAAAAGCCTCCCTGTAAATGGATGCGGTTTTTACCAGGGGTACTGAGAAATATTCCTGAGCACCGGTTTCTCTGGCGACAAACATATAATAGGGAACCAGTCCGAGTGCTACCTGCTTTTTCCACATTTTAGACCAGACATCAGCATCAGCGTTTATGTGATTCAGTACTGGTGATTGTGTCCTTATCTGAGCGCCGGTTGCCCTGATGCGTTTGATGGCTTTTTTAACGGCAGCAGTTGACAATTCAACCGGATGGCTGAAATGAGCCATAATAGCCAGGTGTCTTCCGGATTTAACCACTTTTTCAAACACACGCAATACATCATCCGCATCTTTGTCTGTAAGATAACGGTAAGGCCAGAACGCCAGCGATTTAGTGCCTATTCTTATGTTTTTCAGTTGAGGCAGGTCGGCTTTCAACAGCGTGCTGATGTAGGCGTCAAGAAACTTTGCGCTCATGATCATAGGATCACCGCCAGTAAATAAAATGTCAGTTACTGAGGGATGATTCTTCAAATATTCAACCAGCAGATCAGCTTCTTTCATGGCAAATTTAAAATTGTCCATGCCGCTGAACTGGGGCCAGCGGAAACAAAACGTACAATATGCATGACATGTCTGTCCCTGACTGGGGAAGAACAAAACAGTTTCCCGGTACTTGTGCTGAATACCCGGAAGTTTTTGCCCGTCGAGTTCGGGTACATTAAGCTCCAGCTGTCCGGCCGGATGAGGGTTTAACTCTATTCTTATCTTATCTGCGGTTTCCCTGATGTGTTTTTTATTGCTGCTGGTATTCAAAACTGTTGCCATCTGCTCATAATGATGAGATTTTAACATTTCCTTCTGGGGAAAATTGAGGATAAACATGGGATCGGTTTCATAGTTGTCCCAGTCTATCAGTTCATTAACAACATAATTGTTCGTTTTAAATGGCAATACATTTCCAACTACTTCAATGTCAAACAGCTGTTCCTTGCTGAGTTTTTTTAGGGCAGATAATTTCCTGTAATTATGAAGTGAATATACTTTATAATTCATCTGTTAATTCCTTCTATTAGGGTTAATGCTATATATGTCAGGGCAGTATATGATATGATACCAGCCGGAAGTGTTGCAATATTACAAAAAATCCGCCAAAGAATGAAATTCCAGGGCGCTGTTATGAAACATGAGACATCAAAGTCTCAGAATATGAGCGAGATATAATTTACGAGCGGGTATGTTTACCTGAGCAGTTCCATGCGACTTGCATCCAGTCTGAGCAACACAAAGAGCAAAATTGTAAATGCCCAGAGCGATGAGCCGCCATAGCTGAAGAAAGGCAGTGGTATACCTATAACAGGTACAAGACCAATCGTCATACCTATATTGATCACCACATGAAAGAAAAGGATGGAAACTACTCCGTATCCGTATATTCTGCTAAAAGAGGATCGCTGTCTTTCTGCAATGATCAGTAATCGAATGAGTAATATAGTG
This sequence comes from Bacteroidales bacterium, assembly GCA_035638655.1. Taxonomy (GTDB): domain Bacteria; phylum Bacteroidota; class Bacteroidia; order Bacteroidales; family DASQZP01; genus DASQZP01. The sequence continues at coordinate 2,248 of DASQZP010001099.1, read as the reverse complement.
AAAAGAACCAGTACCGTGGTTGTACCTAAGAATCCCCACTCTTCACCTACTGTACAGAATATGAAATCTGTGCTTTGTTCCGGTACGAAGTCAAATTTGGTCTGTGTTCCTTTTAAAAAACCTTTTCCTGTAAGTCCGCCGGAACCAATGGCTATTTTAGACTGGTTTACGTTGTACCCGACACCAAGTGGATCAGATTCCAGTCCGAGCATAATATTTATTCTTCTACGCTGATGCTCTTTCAACACATGGTCAAATACATAATCTACTGAATTAGAAAATACGATTGCCCCACCTAAAAAGGCCAGCACCACCAGAACATTTTTTAATTTGAGTTTAAGTGCCAGGTATAAAATGGGAATTACGGCTACAATCAGACCGGTGAAAATAATTCTGGTGTGGGTCCAATGAGTTCCGGATAATTTACTAAATCCATAGACCAGCCCGGCAGATGCTGCAATAATCAGTCCTCCTGCTAATGCCTGCTTCAGATTTTTATTCATCAGGGCATAGGCAAATAAGGCCACGCTGATAAGAATGACCAGTATACTGAAAGTTTCCATCATCAAGGTTATGAAAAACAGGATGGCTATCAATATACCCAAAAAGAAAAATCCCGGGTGCATACCTTCCCGGAAAAGTACAATAATGAAAGAAGCATATACCAGTGCAGATCCTGTATCCGGTTGCATAAAGATCAGCAGCGCAGGAAAAAAAATGATAAACGCGATAATGATCAGGTTCCTAAAATTCTTAACACCAACATTATAGCCACTAAGGAACCGGGCCAGCGCCAGGGCTGTGGCCACTTTGGCAAATTCAGCAGGTTGTACCCTGAAGCCTCCCAAAGCAAACCAGGAGCGGGCTCCGTTTATCTCCTTTCCGATAATCAGCACTCCTATCAATAAAAGAATGGTAAAGCCATAAATGATGTAGGCAAAAAAGGAATAGAATTTTGTATCTATAATGAATATTATAACGGCCATTACTACAGCCGCAATGATCCAGATCAGCTGTTTTCCGTATCTCTGTGTCATGTCCAGAATGCTGTGATGCTGTTCGTTATAAACGGCAGCATAAATATTAATCCATCCCAGAAATACCAGGATGAGGTATAATAGTACAGTAAACCAGTCGATACTGGAAAATATGTTAATTCTTCTCGTCATGATTGTGAATCAGATCTCCGTTTAAAACTCGTTGCTCCAGCCATTTACGCCTACGGGAAATATGGCCCTTCAGGTATTTTTCAATCATCAGACTTGCAATGGGAGCGGCCCAGGTGGAACCAAAACCGGCATTTTCAACAAATACTGAGATTGCTATTTTGGGATTATCACGTGGGGCAAAAGCAATAAAGATAGAATGATCTTTCCCATGGGGGTTTTGTGCTGTACCTGTTTTGCCGCAAACGGCTATGCTGTCTATGGCAGCAATACGTGCTGTACTGCCTTCTCCGCCGTTTACTACCCGGTACATGCCTTCAATTACTTTTTCAAAATTGGCAGAATCGATTTTTGTATAGTGTTTTTTTGTAAATCTGTCGTCAATTGTATTCTCACCCTGAACGCTATGAACAACATGAGGGATGTAATAATAGCCACGATTGGCGACAGTAGCAGCCATGTTGGCCATTTGAATCGGAGTAATTCCCAATTCACCCTGCCCGATGGCCAACGAAATAATAGTTAGTGACTTCCAGCCATTTTCACCATAATACCGGTTATAATAGTCTGGTTTTGGAACAAATCCATCTAATTCATTTACAAGGTCTGTATTTAATTTTTGTCCAAAGCCGAATGAGGTAACGTAATTTCTCCACACATCATAAGCTTCCTCAGTGCTGTTATAAACCGGATTGTCAATAATTCTTCGGAAAACATTACAATAATAAGCGTTGCATGAGATCTGAATTGATTCCGGTAAATTTAACGGGGATTTATGTCCGTGACAACCCACATGAATTCCTCCTGCAGTATAGCCATAGTGGCATGAAAATTCTGTATTGTTATTGATAACGCCCTCCTGCAGGCCAATCAATGCATTAATTACCTTGAAAGTTGATCCGGGAGGATATTTTGCCATTACAGCTCTGTTAAATAGCGGTTTGAGTGTATCCAGTAACAGTTTCCTGTAATTATTGGTTCGTACACGGCCAATCAGTAGAGAAGGATCATAGGAGGGAGAGGAAACCAGGGACAATATCTCCCCCGATTCAGGATCGATAGCAACAATACTGCCCATTTTG
>DASQZP010001098.1:0-3855 GCA_035638655.1 Bacteroidales bacterium | reverse complement strand
GAATAATCAAGATAAGAAGTCGACACATTATGATGGAAGTTGGTGGGAGTATCAAGCAAATATGGTAATCGGTGCTTTATTACTCCCAAAAAAGTTAGTACTGAACTGTATCCAAGACTATTTAATCCCAAACGGTACATTTGGAATACCTTTATTAGATTTGACACATAACGATGAAATGATAAAGGAAATATCTGAAACCTTTGATGTAAATCCGGTGGTAGCTCGAATACGGATTGAATCAATGTTTACAAGTAATGGTAAAAACCAGTTGTCCTTATAAATTTTTTTTGCTATACTGTTAGCACCGTTAGCATACAATGACTGAATAAGCCAGAATGGAGAGTTTCTATGGGTAAAAATATTCACATAACCAAACGTAAGGATGGAAGTTGGGCAGTTAAAGGTGAGAGAGATTCAAGAGCCTCAAGTATTCATAGGACTCAACAAGATGCAATTCACACGGGCCGCCCATTAGCTCAAAAAAATAAATCTGAACTTATTATACACGATCGTAAAAATCGGATCCGTGATAAGGACAGTTTTGGCAACGATCCACATCCCCCAACGGATAGAAAACATTAATGGCTCATATAATACAAGAAAAAGTTCAAGAGATGACAACCAAGATTTCTTTTTCACCTCTTAAAAGCAAAGGAAAGGATGAAAAATGAGTAGGCGATATACTGGGAATATGAATGGCGAACGATACCTGGCAAACACTGACAGCAATAACAAGGAAGTCCACGATCTCGATAATGAAAGTAAAAACTGTCAAATTGACGAGGTTATCAAAGCCGGACACGACAAGCCATACGAATACTTATTTGAAGCACGTGCTGATGGATACGATGACTGCGATTGGTGCCTTCCAAACAGCCGTCGATAATAACCAATTTAATATGAAATATTGAAAAGGATCTAAAAATGTCAGAAGAAAAGAAGAAAACAGAGGATGTAACAATTACAATTAATGGGGAAACCATATCAATTTCAAAAGGAGTCCATAAAGTTACCGAGTTAAAATCGCTGGGTAATATCGCCCAGGCTGATGACCTCGAAGAACTGAAGAATGGAAAACTGCATCTTCTCGCGGATAATGCCTCTACCAATATTAAGGGGGATGAAGTTTTTGTCAGTCATCCCAAAGATAGTGCCTCTTCATAAAATATGGAATGGCCTGAAGACCAAATTGAGGAATTGAAAGATTTTGTCGGTGAAGTGCAAATTGCAGAAGAAGGGGGAAAAGTATATTTTTTAATTCCGATATTGCAATTGCCCGAACAGTGCAAACCAAATGCAGTTAGAGCTTTATTATGTCCAACTCCAAGAGATGGGTATAAATATCGATTATTCTTTGCCCAGATAATTGAGAAGCCACAGGGACGTTTAAATTGGAATAGTAAAAATCAAAGAATTTTGGAAGAAAACTGGTTTGCTTTTTCCTGGAGAATCAATCGTAACAATTTGAGATTATCTCAAATTGTAGCGGATCATTTGCGAGGATTACGATGAATTTGAATATTCACATAAAAATTCCGCGTACTATTTATAATACTGCCAAATCTGATTTAAGCCGGAATCATCCTTATGCATTAGAAAGAGTAGGCTTTTTATTTGGGAAGGTTGGCAAAATAAATAGCGTTTCAAAATTAATACTCATAAATGATTATTTCCCAATTGATGATACGGATTACATTGAAGATGACCAGGTCGGTGCAAAAATTAACTCAGAGGCAATTCATAAGGTTATGCAAAAAATATTGGATACAAACAGCGGTGCCTTGCATACCCATTTACATAATTTTCCTGGTGTTCCATCTTTGAGCAAAGTTGATAAACAATCTATTCCACCCTTGGTTAGGAGTTTCCAACATATTGTTCCAAGCCAAATCCACGGGATTTTCCTGTTTCATTCCAATCATCATAAAAGTTGGATAATTCCTCCGGGTGCAAACAATATTAAGCTGGCAAACAAAATTACCGTTGTCGGTTACCCATTATCTATCAATATCTATGAATGAGAACAGGTCCTCAAGACAATCTTTTCTTGGCAACCATTCTGAACTACTTTTCCAATCTGTCAAAGTTGCTGTGGTAGGTCTTGGGGGAGGGGGTTCCCATATTATACAGCAACTAGCCCATATCGGATTTGACAAGTATGTCATTTATGATCCTCAAAAAGTTGAAGAGACTAATTTAAACCGTATGGTTGGTGCAACGTCATATGATGTAGGTGTATATAAATCTACTGTAATGAAAAGGGTGATTAGAAACTTAAGAGAGAATCCCTCAATCCGTATTTACAATAGTAACTGGCAAGCAAACCCAGAAACCTTAAGAGAAGCAGATATTATAATCGGGTGCCTCGACAGTTTTTCTGAGAGACGAGATTTGGAAGCGACAGCTCGTCGTTATTTGATACCATATTTAGATATCGGAATGGACGTTTTTCCATCAATTTCAGGGCAACCTCCCAGAATGGTTGGTCAAATAATTCTTTCACTTCCCGGAAAAGCTTGTATGCAATGCCTTGGTTATTTAAACGAGACTTCATTGGCGAAAGAGGCAGCTCAATACGGAGCTGCTGGTTATCACCCACAAGTTGTATGGGCAAATGGAATACTTGCTTCAACAGCTGTCGGAATCGGAATTCAACTTTTAACTGGATGGACGGGAAGCACAAAACCCATTATTTATCTCTCGTATGATGGAAATTTAAATACTTTAAACCCCCACCCTCGATTGAAATTTGTAGATCAAGAATGTACACATTACCCATTTCAAAATATTGGTGACCCAACCTATCGAAGTATTTAAAATATAAAGAAATTCCTCAAAATTGACTATCCTCGCAGCAGAGCAACGAGGTATTTAGCCAATTTTGTGGCTTCACCACCGGAATTTCTTTGAAGAAAACTATCAAAACTTACCCACGACGCAAGCGTCGGGGAATTCTTTGATTAAAAGGCAATATAGGATTATATGGATGATTTAGCTTTCTATTGATTCGATATATTCTTTCATAAGGGACTTGAAGCGGTCACCAAGCCAGCTTTCAGTAAAATATCTCTGAGTTGTAAGATTTTCAGAAAATAAATAATTACGTACGGACATTGAGGAGTATTCTTTTTTATTTAATCGGCGTCCTAATAATTCGATGAAAGTAAGCCCTTCGTGAGTAATTATATCTAGCATCCTGTCATATTCCTCGATAGACAATATGGAAAGATTTAAAATTCTCCGGGATTTAAAAAAACTTTTCTGTTTCATAAGTTCATTATACACATCAACCAAGAAGGGATGAATCGGTAAATCATCGTTAAAAGTAATTAGCACAGGCCAGAAATGCTCAATGTTAGCAGGGTTGATATCTTTGATTTTAAAATCTCCTTTCATAAAGTATTGAATATTCTTGCTTAATTGCTTAGCGCCTTTTTTTAACAAGAAATTAGAAACCCCATTTCTTATGCTGGTTTTAGTATTTTGCAAACGATACCTTTTCTGAATATTCAACGCTTTCGACTCAATAAACACAAGGTCAGTGCCATAATCCAGAATCAAGTCCGCTAGTTCAAACTTTCTATTCTTTGCTATACGAGCCCGTTCCACTGATACAGGTTGAAATGCTTTTTGAGAACTCCATAGTAGATAGTCTTCAGAAACTTTACCTTTCAATGCACCAATTTCATTCGCATAGGTGTTATTGTGATATATTGATCTAATAATTTCTGGTAGTTCACGAGTTATCCGTAGAACTAAGTAAGGGAGACTTAAACAGACATATAAACCTTCTTTAAACTCCAATAAAGGGGCTTCTCGAATTGATTCAAAGTTATAAGTATCAGCATTGAA
>DASQZP010001097.1:0-4122 GCA_035638655.1 Bacteroidales bacterium | reverse complement strand
CGTTATAACGCATTCTATTTTAGCTTTTTCAGTTAAATCCTGTATGTATTTATAGACGGCATCAGATCCTTCTTGACCGGCTATAATGCACACCTCAGCCCTTTTCTTGTAGCGTTTTATAGCTATCCATTCGTGTTTTTTTACTTCTAGCAAATACTCTTTTTCTTCTACATCAATATTTTCTGCTATTTCCTGATCTGAAAATATCGGTATATTGAAAAATGCTTTAGCACCCTTTGACCAAAATACCGTCTGCTTACCATGCATACCATGTACATATTCTGCTACCAAAGGTGCGAAATATCTGTAAACATTATAATTTCTATCAGATTCAGCAATCACGGCTATCATATCATTTATTGTAAAACGACCGTTACCCCTGGACGTTTTACAATGATGTTTTGTCAATTCTGACGTGCCATCCCATTTTTTTTTAAATACTTCTTTATGCTCTAGATAGTCGCCAATCCCAACTTTAACAACATAATCTGCCGGCGTTTCCGCAATCTGTATATCAACAGATCTCTCTCTCATGTACTTTTTTGTTGAGCAATCCAATTTAATCGTATTGGATTTTTTAGAGGCTTGATGAATCCAAGCTAATATAAGCTGATTTTTTAAATCATCAACTTGTGATTGATCCAGACTACCTTTTACAAAATAAAGATCGTGAGAATGTATATGGAACCCGTTGGATTTCCCCCACGTTATATCCATCGATGTAATGTCATGCTCTATATGATATTCTTTCTTCAGCAATGAAAAGGGTTTGAAATTAGAATCTCTTTTCAAAGATTTTTGAGCTTTAAATCCCCTTTTCATTTTCATAAAATTATCCCGCACTTCTGCAAAATCTTGATAATCATAGTGCGGAATAGTATATGTAACCATCAGAAACGTGTTTTCTTTATTCAAAAATTTCCACATTTCACAAGCTTCAATGATTTCTAATCTACGTTTTTCAGATATTCGCCCCTGACAGACAGGACAGCCGGTAACAGATCCACAGGTTTGAAGATTCTCAAAAAAAGCAATATCGCCGCCCTTAATTTTATTAATCTCGATATATTCATTCCCTGATGAAACAGTACGCATACAATGAGCAACACGGGGAAGCTTGCCTTTCTTGATTTCTCTGTTTGTTTTAGGCTTATTATAAGAAGGATCGAGGGCTATCTGTCGGTAGATATCTTGGAAACGATACCGAAGGCGGTATTGTTCAATTTTATGTTTTTTATCTTGTGATTTCGGCATATTGCAACCCATTTTGAATATAGGTTGCAAACACGATCAAGATTGATTATATTTAATATATCCTTTGCATGTCTCTTGATCGTGTATGCAACACCCGAAACAACCCGGATTTGGCAGATCCGGGTTTTTTCATTTTAAGATTTCACCCTGCCCAATATGACATTTGCGTGATCCAACGCAACAGTTCGAATAAATTCAGATACACTTTGCCCCAATTTAGAAGCAGCTTCTTCAATAGTTTTCTTGTCATGCTCGCTGATTCGGATTTGCAATGTATACCTCCTTGGTTCGCAATTAGTCATAGCTCCCCCTCTATTATACAACAAGTTGTGTATTGTCAATACAAAAAATCATTAAAAATCAGATTAACCACAAATATCAACAAGGGACAACAGATATTTAACAAATGCTTACATATAGATAATTTTAATGCAAAGAATTGAATATTTTTATATATATCTAACTAACTGTTTTCAATAGGCGATATCGCCAATAGGGACACAAATTCGCACTTAAGTACCGAGAGAACCGGCTCCGCCGGATTTAGGCATGAATGCCTTTCCACGAAAAAAGCATCTAATATAGGAGATAAGCCTCTAAATGATTGATTACCGTGGCACAAGTTGTGGAATAATTATTACTAGAGATTAATTCCTTCCAAACGTTTTTAATTAACAAAAAAGGAGGGGGGGGCAAGCTCATTGGAATGATCATTAGTAGCTCTCTCATGTTCTAACTGCAAGCTGGGCTTTACGGGTGGGTCGTGTCGTGACCGGAATTATTTCATAGCGATTTATTCGCGCGAGTCATATCAATAGATAGCTATTTTATCCGGATTAATCGATTCATAGACAATGATCGCTTTCTCTGGATCATCAATTTGCATCTCTATAACTCTATTTCTAGCCGATATATGCAAAATTGCAAAATCATCGGATACAATCATTTGCTTCCCCTGGCCGCTAAATTCAACTATTTTTCCCATTTTACATTTCTCCGCTTTTAATGACAATTGTAATTAATATTTATGACGCATTAAATTAAGGGGCAATCTTTATGCCAGTTTAAATATTTTTTTTAATCCTTGTAAACCCTTTATTTATAAGGCTTTGCGAGCATTTAATTTTTTGATGCTGTTTGAATCTTGTTTTTTTTATGACGCATTGATTTTTTATGACACACCGGAAAATCAAAACCGTGGCCGCTCGCCTCGTCCCTCGGTCCCGGCCACGGTTTCGCTTTTCCGAATTGTTGACCGATGTATAAAAATATCAATTTCTCCAGTATCCTGATTTTCGGCAACTAATCGTTTTACAGTATACGCAATGACTTTCGAAAAAGGATACAATTCTGAAAATCTATAATTATTGCCGTCTAAATCAGATAAAAAATGCAATTCCCCCCCTACATATTTTACATAACCATCATATGATAAATCATTGACATAATTCACTTTTTTTCTATTTTTTTGTTCGCCTTGGGAACTTTTAGAAACAGAATTGCCTGTATTTTCAGTTATTTGACTTGCTATCGCTTCCGAACTCATTGACAGTAATTTTCTTTCAGACTTATCTAACTCTTTGACACCATTACTTTTTTTGAATCTGCTACCCGTTGAAATGAAAAACATAAATGCAAAAAATACAGCAACACCTATTACAACAAAATACCATGGGAATTTTCGCTTCGTATGTGCCATTGCACTTTTATAAGCATCAAAATATATCTGCCGACGCTTGAAAACCTGCCAGCCCATTGTACTTCCATCATAAATATCATGGTAAAGAGTAATCCCGCATATTGTCACTTTTGCCAATCTTTCGACCTTCAGGGAATTACGATACATGTAATGCACTTGAGTTTTTCTTTGTGTCATTCCATATATTGTTTGATCGAGATGCCTATAATATGTGATCCATGATAACACTGAACGCTCATATTTAAGGAAATAATCGTGCATTTCGTCAATAACAACAAACATTTTCTTTCCGTATTTTTCTTTTATTTCATTTGCTAATTCAACTTGATAATCTTTCGAAAAGAACTGTAAAACATCAATTCCCTGTTCATCACAAAACGTTTCCCAATTTTTGCAAAAATTACCATCTATCAAACCATTTTTTACTGCATGCTCTTGTAACCCATCGATATTATGGAAAAAATAAAACTCTTCCTGTGTTTTTTTTTCAAGCATTTTTGCAACAACATAGATCGTTTTCCCATTGCCTGGCCTACCAGTGACTAAAATAAAATCAGCCATTGCAAAACCCCATCAATATGGTAATTCCGAAAATAACGCATAAATGTAAATTATAGAAATTATACCACAAATTACGATTGATCTTGTAATTTGTCCCTGGACCATAATGAATCAAAAGAAATCCAACGGCTATCCCGACACATTGCATATAAAGCACATAAAATTCCTGACCACATGCAAACATGCAAACAGTCAAACACCCTATAATTTGCAATTTTATATCATCTTTGAATAGGTAGAAAACCAATGTCAAAACTACAAAAAAATAAGGAACAATAAACAACAATGGAATACATCCAAACAGATGCCAATATTTTCTTTCTTCCAAACAATAAATAATTATTGCACCCAGGAGCAAACTAAAAACAGGATTAAGTTCATAATGTCCCAGCAGCATAAAAACAGGTTGTGATGTAATAGCAACATAAAGTATTCGGTGAAAATATCGCATTCCATCCCTGCTATGCATCACTCCAAAAGCTATTGTATACGGCCACACCAAAAGACCAACACGACCGATAAGACGACAAATCAATTGCATTTGTCCATCGGCTATATATAATCCTATGTGATCAATCACCATCGAAAAAATGGCAATCAATTTCATA
>DASQZP010001096.1:0-3242 GCA_035638655.1 Bacteroidales bacterium | reverse complement strand
GTATGAAGATTTCCAATAAGTCCGTAATCAGCAATCGGCAGATATTCCTCTTTTGTGCTCATAAACAATTTTTTAAGTTAATACAGCTAACATTCACTTTATAATTATTTCTTTTGTCAACCGGAATAATTTCATTTTAAAAGAATTGTTAAATTAAAAAATGCAACCATTCATAGAATAAACAGGTATAAAAGTTATTTGTTCCCCAAAGTGGTGCTCATAATTTCTTTGGAATAGCCTGTTTAAAATTGAAGTATATTTATCTGATACTCTAAAAAATATGATATCAATACCCATAAAAAGAAAATATTTTCCAGAATTTTAATAAAATAATGGTGGGTAAAAAACATTTTTTATCTTTACCGCTCAAATAAAAAATCAACTAAATCATTGCCAGGATCTTTAAGGTTCGTCAATTAAAAAAATAATGATTTTACCAATTCTTTCCTATGGTCACGACTTGCTCAGACAAAAATGCAGCATAGTAAGTGAAGGTTATCCTGAACTCGACCAGATTATTGATAATATGTGGGAAACCCTGTATTCAGCAAATGGCATGGGTCTCGCTGCTCCACAGATTGGAAAAAAAATACAGTTGTTTATTGTAGACAGTCATCAGGTATATGAAGAAATGAGTGAAGCTGAGCGCATTGACTATTTCTCCGGGGATGAAGGAATTGCACAAACCTTTATCAATCCGGTTATACTGGAAAAATCTGAAGACACATGGTCTGACCAGGAAAGTTGTCTAAGTATTCCTCTGATAAGCGAAGAAGTTGAGCGGTCTTTTACAATCAGGATAGAATATTTTGACCGGCATTTGAAAAAGCAGACTAAAAATTTCAGCGGTATAACTGCCAGGATCATTCAACACGAATATGACCACCTGCATGGCATCCTCTTTACTGAACATCTCAGCGGGAAAACCAGAAAAGAAATTTCAGGAACACTCAACCGGATTGCCGGCGGAAAAATTACCGTCAAATACAACATGGTCAGCTGAAAGTCCTGATTTTTATTTAAATTATTTACTTTTCGTATGAACTATTCCTGCCTGTAACTTCTTTGTTCAAGATTTGTCTGAAAAAAATGAATCTTTTTGTAAAAAAATCATTTGTTCACTGAATAAGTGATAAATGAATCTCTTTTTTTTGTAATTTGGTATTCGAATCCTAAACAAACTTTTTTATGAAAAGAATCAAAACATTTGCTGGTGCCACCCTGATCCTGATACTGGCATCAGGACAAATGGCACACTCTCAACGCCTGCTGAGAAAAATACAAAACAAGGCAGAGGATAAAATGGTTGAGAAAATTTTTAAAGAAGATGAGAAAAAAGATCAGGACAATGCCTCCCAGGGCAACAACACATCTTCTGAATCTTCAATGTCCAATACCCGTGGCAGTGGGCTCACCACTTCAGCTCCTGATGTAAAAGAAAACATAAAACAGGCTGAAACTGCTTTTGCCGGGAAAAACTACGGGCAAGCCCGTTATGCGGTCAGGCAGGCTATGCTGGGAGTAGAAATGGAAATTGGTCAGAACATTCTGGATGGACTCCCGGAAAAGGTCGAAGGACTGGCAAAGGACCCCGCTCAGGACAAAGTTACCAGTGGAAATATAGGTTTTGTGGGATTGACCATTGAGCGCGTTTACCAGAGCAATGATCAGGAATTAAGAGTAACCATCGGTAATGATGCAGCCCTGCTCACAGGTGTCAATATGTACCTCAGTGCCGGGGGCACAACTTCTTCTACAGACCAGAATCACAAACAAATAACATTTAAAAGTTACCGCGGTGTACTGGAATATGATGAATCTTCAGGCTATACCCTGAGTGTGCCGTTCGGACAAACATCGATCCTGATCGTAAATGGAATTAATTTCTCCAGCGAGCAGGAAATCATGAAGGCAGCAGAGAATATTGATATTGACAAAATTAAAAACGAACTGGGAGAACAATGAAAAAAACAGTAATCATAGCATCCTTCCTCCTTCTGACATTGATGTCCATTCAGGCACAGGAAGTTACAGGAAAATTAGATGAAGCCAAAACTGCTTATAATTCAGGAGAACTTGATAATACACGATTCGCTCTTCAACAGGCCCTTGCCGAAATTGATCAGGTTATTGGCAAAGAAATTCTGGGTATGTTGCCAGCTACCATGGGAGATCTACCAGCGGTTACCACTGAAGATAATGTTACAGGTTCATCTTCTGGCTTCGCCGGATTGTATGTCAACCGAAGCTATCAGGGAACCGAAAAATCTGCCAGCATCGAAATTGTCAGCGATTCCCCATTATTAGCGGGCCTGAATTCACTGTTGGCTATGCCGATGCTCATGGGATCGGATCCCAATCAGAAGAGAATTAAAATAAATGGTTATAAAGGCTTGTTGCAAAAAAATACCGATGATACAGGGAAAGTATCCTGGGATGTTCAGCTTCCTTTTAATCAATCCTTACTCACTTTTAATTGTGATGGATTTGAAAACGAAAGCGATGTTGTAGCAATGGCTAACACTATACCCATTGATAAAATTGTAAAAATTTCGAAGTAAAAATTTTATGATTTATTTTATTCAAACTGTCAGACACCTTCAAAGATTTTAATAAAAGACTGGCACCTTAAAAGCTAATAAGAAATATAAAACAGACTAATAAGGTGTCTGACAGTTAGATTATAGAAAATAATATCCTCCAATCATAATTATCTATTCCTCTGCCCCACCATATTATTTGTTATTAACAATTTACCTGACAGAAGTCAAAATATACAGATAAATCGTTAACAATTAATCCATTAACACTTCCGTGAATTTTTAATAAGTCTTTTTACAAATATTTCTTTAATTGAAAGATTATGTGTTTTTTAGCTGAAATTTAAAACACTAATTAGTGTCTGTCCATAATGTCCGATAACTGCGTTATTGCAAAAATTTTAATTCCTCATATACATTAGTATACTGCGGATTAAAATTTTTTTACGCTCCCGTTTAGAACGGGACAGGCTTTGTTCCCGAACATTTTGATCCAGACACTTGACTTTATTGAAAAACATTAATTCTAATTAAACTAATGAAGAAGATCTTAATAGTTTGTTTACTGGGTTTATTTTATCTAGTAGCCGGGGCACAAAATATTCAACTTCACTATGATTTCGGGAAAGACCGGAAGTATTTGACCTCAACAGTAGAAATGTTTAAACCCGATCAATGGGGAAGCACATTTTTCTTTATTGA
>DASQZP010001095.1:0-6424 GCA_035638655.1 Bacteroidales bacterium | reverse complement strand
CCCACTGTGGATGATGTTGAACGCTGTGATTCAGGAAAAATACAACTGCAGGCCACACCCGGAATAAACGGAACAGAAACAAGATGGTATGATGCACAATCCGGAGGCACGTTGTTATATACAGGGGAGGATTTTGAGACTCCGGAATTGCTCACATCCACTTCATATTATATTTCTTCTTATGATACAATAACACATTGCGAAAGCAGCAGGAAGGAAGCAGAAGCAATCATTCATCCTGTTCCGGCACCTCCGGTAACAGCAGATGTTTCTGTATGTGGGCCTCAGGACATCTCCCTTACCGGCATTCCGGGCATCAATGGTACTACCCTGAGATGGTATTCGGATACTCTGCTTTTACATACCGGCACAAGCTATCAGACAGGTTTGCTGGATACCACTACAACATACCAGGTTTCAGTTTATAATGCATCTACAGGCTGTGAAAGTGATCATGTCTCTGTTACGGCAACAGTATTTCAACTCCCCACAGTTCCGTTATTCACAGATACCTCATCTTGTGGACCGGCATCCTTCACACTCAGGGCAGCAGCAGGATCCTATGCAACGGCGATCAGATGGTACAATGCCCAAACAGGAGGTACCTTGCTGGCTACCACTGATTCGTTAATGACTTCTACGCTCACTTCACCAACAACATACTGGGTTTCCTCCTATAATGATACCACTGGTTGTGAAAGTGCCAGAAATGATTTTAATGCTGTTATTCATCCCGTTCCGGGCGATCCGGTTGCAGGTAACCTGGAGAACTGCGGCCCTGATACCCTTTCCTTTTCAGCAATACATGGAGCGAACAGCACCACAAGTCACTGGTATGCCGATATGAACGGAGACAGTTTGCTAGCAGCCTCCAATACCTGGTCGCAATATGTAGATTCAGACAAGATATACTTTGTATCAGCATTTAACGATTCAACAAGCTGTGAAAGCGGACTGATTCCGGTAACAGCAACTAGTAAACCGGTGCCGGCTACCACACCCATCCAGGGAGCCACACAGGTTGCAATTAATCAGACCAACGTTATTTACGCTGTGGATTATCATGCAGGATCAACCTATACCTGGGATATTCCGGATAGTGTAACTCTGATCCTGCAAAACAAAAATATTGCTATCCTGGAATTCCCGAATATTGGATTGTACACGATCCGGCTGACCGAAACAGGAGCGAACGGATGCCCCGGCCCCGAGGTTACCAAAGATATTTTTGTCTCTGAAAATGCCATTCTGGTGGACCTGCAATTGCCTTCTGATGAGTTCTGTACCGGATCTGCAGTACATCTCAATGCTATTCCAACAGGAGGAACCCCATCCTATAAATTCTCCTGGGAAGGAGATACCACATATCTTGATAATGTTGTTGTGTCAGATCCGGTATTCAGCACGAACCAGGCCGGGATTTATCTCCTGAAAGTTACGGTGACAGATGTCAACGGGTATGAAGGAAGCGACAGTATTACGCTGACAGTTCATCCCAGTCCGGTTACGGATATTCTTTCTGCGGACACAACTATCTGCGGTGGCACTGATCTTTCATTAAACACATCAACAAGTGATGGTTCTGGTAACTATGTTTCCTATATCTGGAAAGGTAATACAGCACCTCTTTCTTCAGTTGTTGATCCGGCACCAATATTTAATTCACTTCATGACAGCACATTTAAACTGGTATTCCAGGTTACTGATGACAAAGGTTGTACAGCTAAAGATTCCATAAACCTTACAACCCATCTTCCGAAAGCTGCATTTACAAGTGATGCAGAGCCTTCCTGCAGTCCTGAACAGGTTAATTTTACCGATGAGTCTGCTGACGCAATTAAATGGGAATGGGATTTCGATGACGGAACAGGAAGCAGTGGTCAGCATGCCGGTCATACGTTTACCAATACAACATCCACTGTCACCTATTATAATGTTTCTTTGACTGTAACAGATCAATATGGGTGTACCAATACTGCCGGAGAATACATCACAGTGTACCCCAATGGCGGACATTTTATATCAGTAAATCCTGACACAGCCTGTTCGCCATATCTGTCAACAATGAGTGCAACCCCAGGAGGATTTATGTATAACTGGGACTTTGGAGACGGACAACAAATGAGTGGCAGCTATAATGCAGCCCACATGTATGAATACAATGGCAGAAGTGATACTACCTACACTATTACACTGGCTGCCACATCTTACTTTGGGTGCACTGATACCACTTATGCCCCTGTGACAGTGTATGCTTCTCCAAAAGCGGCATTCACAGCAACTCCGGTCACACAAATGTATCCTGAAACAACCATTCATCTGAAAAATCTCACAAATGAAGGAGTCTGGAATTACAGGTGGTACTTTGGGGATGAAAACTACAGCAAAGAAAAAGAACCAGGGTCATATACTTATAATGACCGGGGTAATTATACGATAACACTGCATGTGTTTGGCGAATATTGCGCTGACAGTGCCACACAATCAATAAAAATCACGCCGCATCCGCCTGTGGCAGAATTCAGCAAGGTGGAACCGGGTTGTATGCCGCTCACAATACATTTCCAAAATAAATCTTCCTATTCGGAAAATTACTTGTGGGAGTTTGGTGACGGAAGTGTCTCCAACAAGCCTAATCCCACTTATACCTATTATGAATCAGGAACATACAAAATAAAACTCACTGCCTCCGGACCCGGCGGCACAGATGTACACAGCCAGGTAAATGATGTATATATTTTACCAAATTCATATTTCGATATCGCACCCAAACAGGTTTATGTAAATGACGAAGCCGTGCATTATTTCAACCTGTCGGATAACGGCGATGTATTTGAATGGGATTTTGGCGATGGTGAAACCACTACCGAATTTAATCCCACTCATGTTTACAAAAAAGAAGGCATTTATGATGTAACACTAAAAGTTTGGACGAGCCACGACTGTTTTGATTTATATGTCATGCAAAATGCAGTGACAGTGAAGCCAACGGGTAAGGTGGTATATCCGAATGTATTCAGTCCATTGTCCCAGATTGAGGAAAACAGGGTATTCTACCCCGGAATAATCGATAATGTACTGGAATACCATCTGATGATATTCAATCGCTGGGGGGATATGGTATTTGAAAGTTTTGACCAGGACAAAGGCTGGGATGGTTATTATAACGGCGAACCCGCCAAACAAGATGTTTATGTATGGAAAGTAGCAGGAAAATACAGCGACGGGAAAAATTTTGTCAAGACAGGCGATGTTACATTGTTGTATTGATGAAACCCGGGAAAGAATTAAAAACCGAACCAGAAATGCAGAAGAAAATTATCTGGTTCCGTTAATCAGTCATCTATAATAATGAAAAGGTCAATCTTCATATTAACACTTTTTTTAATCCTGCTGAAATCAAATCTGCAGGGACAGGACGCACAGTTTTCACAGTTTTACTCCAACCCACTGTACCTGGCTCCTTCATTTGCCGGTTTGGTAGAGGACAGTCGCATTACACTGAATTACAGGAACCAGTGGCCTGAAATTCCGGGTGCTTACAATACTTATGCCTTTTCATTTGATCATTATTTTGATGCTTTTAACAGTGGACTGGGGTTGTTTGCCATGAAAGACATTGCCGGAACAGGCAACCTGAGTACTACCAATCTTGGTGTACAATATTCTTATGATTTCAAGATCACCCAAACATGGCATATGCGACCAGGTGTACACTTTTTCTATACTGAAAGAGGAATAGATTTTCAAAAACTCATGTGGCATGATCAGATGTCTGCTTCGGGCAATGCACCCTCTTCCGCAGAGGTTGTACCTCTTGAAAGAATCAGTGCACTTGATTTTTCAACTTCCCTGCTGGCCTATTCCCCGGATTACTGGATTGGATTTTCAGTAGATCACCTGCTGCAACCTAACCAGTCACTGTATTATATAGAATCAGGTAAATATTCCGAAGGATATATCCCGATCAAATATTCTTTCTTTGGAGGAACAAAAATCATTAACAAAGGGAAACTGCTCAGGCCTATGGATACCAGTCTGCAACTGGCTTTTCTTTTCAAGAAACAGGATAAGTTTACCCAGCTTGACCTGGGAGCCTATTTTTACACACGTCCAATTGTTGTTGGCCTGTGGTACAGGGGAATTCCGGTAGTAAAACCAAGATTTAACCAGGATGCATTCACCGCACTGGTCGGAATAAAGTTTGATAATTTCAGTCTGGGATACAGTTATGATTTCACTGTGTCAAGGCTAATAAGTTATACGGGCGGTGCACATGAAATATCTTTATCGTATGATTTTGCAATCAGGATCAAACCCAGAAAACCGCATATGGTACCCTGTCCGGATTTTTAATCATTGACAGCAATTATTTTCGCCTGTCCAGAGAAAAAGCAATACCCAGGTATTATCGAAATAAATTTTTACCTCCTTTTTTCTTAGCCCTGCGCTTTTGTTGTTTTCGGTATTTGCTCCGATGCCTGTGCTTCACTTCTTTGAATTTCTTTTGATTCCGCGGCATCTCACTTTGCCTGGGCATCATGAGTGAACGGCGTTCGCTTGTTGCTTTGTGTGAAGACTCGCAACTATTTAAAAACGGAAGTAAAAAAACAGCCAGCAGTAATAATATTTTTTTCATACTTGATTTTTTGGTTTACATGAACGGATTAAATCTTAGGAAAACAGACCTTCTCAGATAAGATCAATTATTTTGAGTGATTTAATGGCTATATTTACCGGTTCGCTAAATAAATTGACCGATTGTTATCCAATTAAAACTTCCATCCAGATACAAACTATTCTGAAAAGCATTATATCTTTTTTTACGTGAAAATTCTGTTCAGGATACACATGCAAGGGTGTTTTTTATCACTAAATCAATTATTTAAGATGATCAAATAATATCTAACCTACTAATGCATGTAAAAGGTTAAAACTGTCAGACACCTCACATATTACTAAAAAGCGGGCTGCCAACTCTAAGTGATATCAAAAATTACACTACAATCCGGCAAGGTGTCTGACAGTTATGGAGGACAGTAAAAAAAGAAAAAATGTATTGTAATAAAAGAGGGTGTTAAAAACAACAATTTACTAATTTAGTAGTCAAATAAAACTCACACAAAATATTTATTATGGGAATTATAAAATATAAGCAGGCTAAGCCACAACATCCCGGCGAAAATATTGAACGCCATATCATTCATCTGGATAATCTGATGACTGCCATCATTGATTTTAGTAATGGCCCTATGCGTGAGCCCGATCCACCTCATCATCATCCTCATGAGCAGATAACTTATGTAGCCAAAGGAGAATTATATTTCTTCATTGACAAAGAGAGATATCATTTAGAAGAAGGAGACGCCATTTCAATTCCATCAGACATACCACATACCATTCAGACCATTAGCAAAGAAGTACGGCTGATTGACAGCTTCAGTCCAGTCAGGGAAGATTTTATTACTTCGTGAACAGGACCGGAATCAAAATGATTCCTCTAAAAGGCTAATAGCAACCAAATCAAAGTTTCAGCATCACTTTGAGGTGATTTTGCGGATCTTCTTCCAGCATGGCAAAACCATTTTGAATGTCGCTTGCCTCAATCACATCGGAGATCAGGGCTTCCGGTTTCAGATCTCCTTTTTCAAGATGTTCGATTGCCTCCTTAAATTCACCATGACTCACTCTTGAAGCAACAATCTTTGCCTCTTTCCAAATCAGTTCTTTCATAACCAGCGGAGCAGGATCATCGGCAAGACCCAGGGTACAGACTGTTCCGGCACCCCGGATGCTTTGTATACATTGTCTTACCGGGTGCAGATTCCCGTTCACCAGTGTGGCATGTCCAACGGATTCAAATGCCACATCAACCCCGTTGTTCCCTGTCTCCTTCATGATACGTTCCACCGGATTTTCAACGGATGCATCAATGGTAATGATATCAGGGTAAGCCTTTTTTGCCCGTTGTAACCGGCTTTCAATAATGTCGACCATAAATATTTGACCGGATGTGCGGGTTTTTGCTGCCTGCAGGATGCAATTTCCTACCTTACCGGTCCCGAATATTGCAATTGCATCTTTATCTGTCACTCCTGCACGATTGATCGCGTGAAAACCAATCGAGAGCACTTCGGTAAGTGCAGCATGCAGGGGAGTCACAGTATCCGCAACCTTGTACAACATTTTTTCAGGGACAGCCACATACTCGGCAAATCCACCATCCATATCGATACCCAGCAACTTAAGGGATGTACAGGCAGGGTAATGCCCTCGCTTACAGGCCGGACACTCACCACACCAGATAATGGGATCAACGGCAACCTGGTCCCCCTCTTTGAAAGCATTAACCCCATTGCCAGCTTCCACAATTCTGCCGGCAAACTCATGCCCGGGAACAAAAGGTACCGGTGTTCGCGGATGG
>DASQZP010001094.1:0-8883 GCA_035638655.1 Bacteroidales bacterium | reverse complement strand
AAAACAATAACGGGTGGGTGATTGGCTTCATCGTATGATTTTGTACACCAGTCCACGCGGGCTGCAAAATCATTCTGAAAATCATCCCGCCAGCGCCACAAAGTTACCTTATCACCGGTGAAGGTAATCGTATCAAGTTTTATGGCTCGTCCATAATCACTATGAACATAAGGGGTGTAAGTATCACTCGCGTTGGTCCATATTGCTCTTGTTTCAGGCTCAAAAGGGACTCCCGAATTACCCTTCTTTTGTGTGGTAAAATCCGGTTTGTAGTGTTCATAACGGCCACCCCAGCCTCCCCAGTCGGGATGCTCAGGATTACTTAATCCATTCAGTATCAAATTCAGCCAGGAGGGTGTGTCTCCTTCCATACCCCAGGATACATCCGGATAAGCAGCACCCAGCGGGCCGTGTCCCTGTTGTATGTTTTGAGCCAGCCAGCTGTTGCTGATCTCAGTATTGTTTATGCCGTTTATATAACTGTTAATGGCACTCCATGTAGCGGTTCCATAATCATCTCCCGGACTGACTATATAAAACAGGTCCGGGAAATTGTTTCTGATCCAGATGCCGCTGTCATCCTGGTCGGAAATAGTATAAACCCTGAGTTTTGCAATAAGTTTTTTAGCTTCAGCAGCCGATTTTGTATGTTTAATTTCATACAAAGCCTGGGCAAGCGTATTGGCACCTCCCCAGACGCTTATCCATAGTGGCCGCGGATCATTATCTTCCAGAATTTTTATTATCCAGTCGGAACCCTCTGAATTTTTACCTTTACCTACTCCGTTCATTCCATATTCAGGAAGGCCCTGTTTTACTCTCATTAATAGGGATTCCGCATCAGGGAAATCAGCATCATGCTTTGTCAGG
This sequence comes from Bacteroidales bacterium, assembly GCA_035638655.1. Classification (GTDB taxonomy): domain Bacteria; phylum Bacteroidota; class Bacteroidia; order Bacteroidales; family DASQZP01; genus DASQZP01. The sequence goes on along the minus strand of DASQZP010001094.1, from coordinate 8,013 downwards.
TTAGGTTGTACCCTGGCATAAGAATTAATGATTTTCCTGATCGATTCAGGATTGACCATCGTTTTATGCCAACAGGAAGTTGTGGCAATTAATCCTTCAATGTCAATTTCATTGGAATACAAAAGAAGGCGCACAAACGACTGGGTATCATCCGGATCTGCTTCAATATCAGATAAAATAATTACCCTGTTTTTTTGGACTGGCTGCCCGAACAGGGAGCTAAATGTCAAAAAAAATGCTAATAGAAGGACAATGTTTTTCATGGTGTTATTTATTTTTCGTTAATATATTTTGAAGATGTAATAAAAATAATAACTCTTTTCAAGGAGATTATTACACCTGACAATTGGATATTGTTAAATATAGAGAAAAATTGTGGTATTTCAACTGCACCCCTTGCTACAGCAAGATTGTATCGTGTGGCATTGGACATATTACCTGATAAATTAACTGTTTTTACTACACGTGGGGTCTCGTGGGATAGAGGGTGCTGTATATTCAAGAGCTCCAGCATATTTATTTTTTATTCAATAGAAATCTTCTAATGGGAAGGTTTTACAAAAATGCTTTCCGGAGGCCCGAGGTAAGCAGGTCTTAATACACCGGCATCAATTACAAACTTTTGAAAAACAATTCCTGCGTCTACCATCCATACTTTCAGGGTATGTATACCCGGACTGGCTGTATTATGTACAGAGCGTTTTATCCTGATGTGATCGGCTACTGCTTTTGACCACCATTCTGCGTATTCCCAGTCTTGTTTGATTTCACCTTCGTTTATATTGATGATCTGAGGTTTTTCATCATCAATGGCAATAGCATATTTCAGACCTTCATTCTTTTTGAAATTCAATGTAGGCGAAAGATACGAATCTACTTTCAGGCTGGTTGTATCAAATATGGTAAATGTATACTCCAGGTATGGTGCGCCGTTACCTGGTTTTTGCCGGTCTGCAGTAACAGGCTCTATGATCATGGATGAATTTGTGCGCCCCAAATTAGGTACTTCTGTCCAACGAATGTCCCTGGAATCGTATTTATTCGTGTAACTGGCTGCTTCAATAGAGACGATGCCATTATTATCCACAAAGCCGGACGCAGCATGAAGATCATTTCGAATTGGAACATCCACCTTATATTCAGCGTTAGCGCCTGAAATTATGATTTCTCCTTTTGTACGGCCTTTCGGCGCCTTGCTCCAATCGATACTGACATACACTTTTTCATCGAATTGTATAGTTCCTCCATCTGATGATAGCTTGATCCAGTCATTTTCAGACTTTATGCTATAGCTCAGCTTTTCTTCCCCTCGGTTAATAATATCCACATAATAGTTCTGGTTATTGACCGGATCGAATGGAAGCATCTCATCACTGAAAGCCCAGTCTGCTTCCACATCAAGCCATCCCCACAACGGTCTGCGACCATATTCCAAAAGATAGCCTAACTCGGCTGGTTTTTTGAGTTGAACATAAGTTACCGGAGGCATAGCATTCAATGGCGGGTGGTTCCAGTAAGTATAACCCATATGGGTTTGAGACATCATGTGATTCCATTTGCCATCTTCCAGTTCTTCGTGAAAATACCTTGTCAATTCAGCATCCTTTGCAAATAGTTCCTTCACTCTATCCGCATAATAGTTTGCAGACGCTGCGCCGCGTTCCGCATAATATTGATTTTTACCGGCAGCGACATACATTTCATTCAGATTGGCGCACATTTCAATTGGTGAAAGAACCAGTTGATAAAAGGCATATTTGTACGTTTCAGGAAGTTGCTCAAAGATGATTTTACTCTTTTCGGCTAATTCATTATATTCCTCAACAATCCTGTCTGCCTCGCGGAAGTTTTCAACACTGTAAGTATTGGCGCTGATCATTTCAGGCGTACGCCTTGAATTGTACTTAGTATAAAGTGAAAGCAGTTCTGCAATTTCTGAAGTATAATAGTCTCCGAATTGCTGTTTTGTCCAATTTAGATAATAATCTGGCAAATCATCTGCATCGATGGCGTCTTTATCCCAGGCAAAATCGAGGAAAAAACTGATCGGCAATTCCATCGGTTTAATGTCGCCTACATTGGCTATCCAAAGATCTTTTACCCCATACTCGTAGGCAAGGTTCATTTGTTCCCAAACTTTTTCAATTTGTGTTACGTTGAGCCATCTGTATGATATTGGCGCTCCCACATAATCAAAATGATAGTACATGCCATAGCCGCCCGAACGTTCAGGCTCATCTTTTTTTGGTAAGTAACGTATGTTTCCCCAATTGTCGTCGCTAAACAGAATGGTTATGTCATCATCCACCCTCATTCCTTTATCATAATAATCCTGCACTTCCTTATATAACGCCCAGACTTGCGGCGTTTCCCTTGCAGGCTTTCCTGTAACTTTGGCTATAATCTTTCGCTGATCAGAGATAATTGTTTTCAAAAGATCAATAGCAGTTCCTTCAGACATTGCCTCGTCGCCATCGCCCCGCATACCAACTGTAACAACGCTTTCATAATCTCCCATACGCTCTATGCCGCCACGCCAGAATTCCTGCAATTTTTCTTTGTTTGTTTCATAATTCCATGCTCCGCCACCGAAAAGCCCCCACTCATTATGAGCGCGCATCATAGGTTCATGATGACTGGTAGACACTACTATTCCATAGTCATCAGCTACTTTTGGATTCAATGGATCATCAACATTAAACATGGTTGGAAGCCACATAGCCGGCCACAGGAAGTTAGCTTTATTTCGTAAAAGCAATTCAAAAACTTTCTCATAAAACTTATGATTAAGACCGCCAAATTTTTCCGTGGCCCAATTTCTTAATGCAGGCGCCTCATCATTGATAAAGATACCCCGATATTTAACAGAAGGTCCATCCGATACCATCCTTCCTTTCTTAATAAATAATTGATCGCTTTTTTTAACCGGTACATCAGCCCACCAGTACCAGGGGGAAACGCCAATTTCTTTTGAGATAGTAAACACTCCGTAAGCTGTGCCTCGTCTGTCGCTACCAGCAATTACCAATGCCTGCCTCACCCCTGGAAACGGATTTTTTATGGTTTCGATAACAAAGCGTTCCCATTGGTCTTTGATGGGATCGATATTCAATTTTTTTTGAGCTATTAATTGATCGATATAACGGCTATTCCCAATAGATCCGACGATGATCACATCACTGTTCAACGAACCGACTGAGGACATAATTTGCGGTCTTTTGCCGGTTACCTTTTCAATATCGCCGGCAAGGAAGGCAGCAGACTTTTCAATAAGAACATTATCTGAACTGTCATATAATATGGGCGTTGTAGAAGTGGAAGCAACTATAGGAAAATAATTGTTTTTGCCTTTAATTTCGCTGCTTATTTGTATTTGGGATTGTACAATCTGAGGTACAAACGCCAGTAAAATTATAATTATTCTCATTTTTTTATTTTTGATTCAATGATTCTTTAAACGCTCATTTTTTTATTCATTTTGCTTCTATTTCAAAGCATCGATATACCATTATTAAATTGGAAATTACTTTTTAATTATCTTCTTAACAAAAGTCTCTTCCCTGCTTACGATTTTTACAAAGTAAACGCCAGGCATATATTCTGTCATATTAAGGATAACGTTAGTAGATTTGGCTCTCAGGCTCAGTAACTTTTGACCATTGATGTTATAAACTGTTACATCGGAAGGCAAACCTGAAAGCATTATATGAGCCGCTTCGGTTACAGGATTAGGATAAACAGTAATATTTTCAGTATACTCGCCAGGCACGGCTTTAACGTTTCCACAGTTATTTGCCGCCGATCCACTTTTTGTGGGTGTAATACCGCTGTTAGAAATGAGTACCTTATCCAATTTTGCGCCATCTTCGCGATAAGCAATGGTTAAAGTATGATTTCCAGCCAATAGATTGTACATAGAGCTGAAATTAACCCAGACCCAGTTAGACGAACTGGTTAAGTTATTCCACATGACATATGAACCATCATCCATTTTAAGCCAAAATGAATCGCTATTTGGATCAGGACATATAACGCGAGCCCACAAGGAATAATCGCCCCCTTGGCTGATATCGAATGTAAGAGATAGCAGACCCTTGTCATCCGCTGGAGCTGCGTCGGTGCTGTTATTTCCCGGCTGAATAGTTACATATTGTTCATTGGATGCATTGTTGTCCGTCTCAATATTCCATAAAGACCCGGCAATTCCGCATTCAGCTTCAAGCCATACATCTGAATCGACTACTACATTGATATTAACTTCATCAGTATCTGTATTACCTTCATTATCTGAAATTGTCAATGTTATTGTATGATAGCCAAAAGGTAGATTTACTGATGGATTTACGCCTGTTGCAATTTGAATACTATCTTCCTTCCAGACATAAGAATCGATTGTTCCGTCCGGGTCGTCGCTTTCAGAACCGTCCAGTAATACAGTGGCAGCGGTATTTTTATCGACAACTTTAACTACCTGGTCTTCTCCGGCATTTGCGGTTAATTTTGGAATTCGTTGGATTCGTAACAAACGAATATTTCGGGAACCATCCTGTGCGTTTACTAAATTAGCAAATCGAAAAGCGACTAACTCGTCAAAGTCTGAATCCCCGATAACGGATATCAGTACGCTTTTGCTTGTTTCGCCGGGTTCAAATACAACAGTTTGATTGATAAATTGAAAATCCTTATCTATACGGGCATCGCCTGCTACTGGGACAACATCGACAGAGATTTGTTCAGACACCGGTTTGCTAAGTCTGATTCCTAACCGGACTTGTTCTCCCCTTTTTGCCGATGAAATAAGGGTATCAAAATAAACTAATGCTTTTGATATTTGCAGATCCGGATCCCAACCGACAGTTGTTTTTTGATAAACAGCATAGGCGCCCAAATCTACAACCATATCGCCTGCATGTATAGCAGGACTTGATTGTTGTAAAGAAAAATCTTCCGATCCCGGGTTAGTGTTTACAAAGAGTGGATCGGTGGAAAGGCCATTGGTTTCTCCGACAGCCGATTGAAACTGCGATACAGAAACGTTATTATTTCTGAGCAGAATTGAATTCATTTTGTCTGCGCTATACCACAAATTATTCCTGAAAATATGAGGTCCGTTATCGAAGGACTTATTGGTGAACACCATATTATAATCTATATTGTTAAATGAGATATTATTCCTGAATTCATTGCGTTCAGACATATCAACATAGAATCCAATCTGGTTGTTATATGCTACATTATTAATCCAACGGGCGTCAAGCGTCCATCCTGTAGTTTCATATCGCGCGGTTTGAAAAGCGGCGCCGGTCAGATTATAACCGATATTCTCCTGAATGACATTAAAAGCACAGCGGGATTCATTAAATACTAAGCCGGCGCTATTATGAGCTACATTTCTTAATATCACATTGTTACTTCCATCCCGATCAAGCCATATATGATTTACTACGCCGGCAGCATAATTAAAGGCGACTACATTATTGCCGTTTGACATATCCTGAATATCAATGGCTCTTGAAAATAAATATTCACCTCCCCAACTGCGCAACTTCCCTTTAAATGTATCGAAGGTATTATCGCAGACGAGATTATAGACAGCGGATTGACCGTTTATTGAAATGCCATCACCTGTTATGTTGTTAAAATAATTATTTCGAATAATATTTCCGGACGCGTTATATACCCATACGACGGAGTTACCATTCCAACTTGCGACCTGGGAATTACCTATGTTTATAAACTTATTGTTAATCACCACATTACCCTTCCCGTTTGTTATAAAAACACTGGCTTTTCCGTACTCGAAGTCCTCAAACTGAAATCCCTCAATCCAGATATAGCTTTTGTTGGACAGATCGAAGATGGGAGTATTATCATCTAAAGAAACTGCTGGATGACTTATTGTTACAACCCCTGTTCCGGGATTTGTCTTGAAAACGATCATTGCATTTTCCGTTCCTGAACTGGCGGGTATAATATTTTTCTCAAAATAGCTGCCCCCATTAACCAATATTGTATCTCCCGGTATTACTATAGTAGCGGCTTTTGAAATTGTTGCAAAAGGACTCTCTGCAGAACCATCACCTGAGTCGCTTCCGGAAGGTGAAACATAATAAGTCGCTGCAAAACTGGTATGTATATAAAGAGAGGCAACAATTATGATCTTGAGCCGACGTCTTAAAGAGAATAGCTTACTTTTCATTCGAAATGTCAATTATTTTTTATTGAATTCATTTTTATAGTTAAAATGTTATAACGCAATCTTATTAAAGAAAGAGATTTAAAAGAGCTAATAATGTAGCAAAACCTTAATCAGAGGTTTCATCAAATACATTTCCTGTTACATGTTCTTTTTCGTACGTACATAATCTCTGATAATGTAGCTTCACAACCAATATTCAATTCCTGGTAAACACAAAATGAGATAAAAATCTTTTTTATTCCTTCATTTAACATAAATACAATATAGAAAAACAAAGCTCCTGACGATCATGGCGATAACCAGGATATGATCCCCTGATTTCAAATAACCGGATTGGGAATAGCTGAGAAGAGGTAAAAACAACAGCCATAGCAGATACATAATTTTCAAAACTGCTTAATGATAAACATATACTTCGCCTGTCAGAAGCTAAACTATATATGCATTAAATAAATATTAATCTGTGTGAATTTCTCTTCTTATTATTAATTTCCTCATAATTTAAAAGAAAAAACCTGGTTAACCTGCTATTTTTGAAAATTTACTTAATAATGAATTTTTCGCAAATTCGTTTTTTACCATTATCCATAATTAAAAAGTATTGACCGGGATGTATTCCGGCGATATTAATATAGTTTTGGTTTTTTGAAGTATATATATCCCTGATTAACTTGCCATTTGAGTCGATTATAGATAGCGTGCTATTCATTTCTTCAGAATAAGGAACAGAAATATTCAATATATCATTTACCGGATTTGGATATACCAGAATGCTTCTGCTTTCTGGTACCAGATTAAGACCCGTTTGAGTACTGCAGGTACCCGCTTCTCCACCTGTCTCTGATGGAACATCAGCAGTTTTCGTCAGATAAATTTTATCTAATTTAGTTCCGTCTTCACGATACCCAATTGTTAATACATGTGCTCCTGTGTTTAGATAATAAGACTGAACTGATGCCCAGATCCAGTTCGAAGATGAGGCAATATTGTTCCACGAATACCAATTACCATTATCAATTTTCATCCAATACGAATCATCATCCGGGCCAGGTGCAATTACCCGGGCCCAAAGGCGATAGGTCCCACTCTCGCTTAAATTAAAATTATAGCTTACAAGACCATTGTCATCTGATGGTGGATTGTCAGTACTATTATTTCCAGACTGTATGGTTATATATTGATTATTAGAAGCCGAATCATCTGAATTTATACTCCAGAGAGATCCAACAGTACCGCATTCTGCTTCCATCCAGATATCGGCTGCATTACTGAGCATTTCATTTACTGTAACGATTACCTCATCGGTACTGGTTGCACCATCATTGTCAGTAACTTTTAGGGTAAGTATGTGTTTTCCCGCGGGTAGTGCAGCTGAAGTAATTGACCCGGTGCAAATTTCTTTGCCATTCTCACTCCAGGAATACGAAACAATTGAACCGTCAAAGTCATTACTGCCTGAACCATAAAGTATTACTGACTTCACGCTGTCTCCATCGCTAATAGTAACTGTTTGATCCGGACCGGCATAAGCATCCGGTGCCTGGTTAACAGAAGTAGTTGTCCCTGTTACGGATGGTTTAAAAATTATCCGTCGATAACTGGTAAGGTTAGGTGTTCCGTTATCTGTTACTTCACATATTATATGAAACGTTTTTCCATCAGAATCTGAAGGAACGTGAACTGTGGCAATACTGGAGTCACTATTTTGAATTGTAATGCTTTGTGTATATGTGCCAGCCTCAGGTTGTATCCACCAATGAAAGCTTATGGAATTACTATCGGGGTCGAATGAGCCAGAAGCATCAAGAACTATG
>DASQZP010001093.1:0-8885 GCA_035638655.1 Bacteroidales bacterium | reverse complement strand
TGCCGACATTTCACATTTAACAGAAAACATTAGTGTAATCAGTAAAGGAGAAGGCTGGTCATACAGAGAAGCTAACAAAGAAGAAATAGAACAGGCACGGCAACAAATGATTGACAAGGAAAATGCAGAAAGAAATGACCTGTCAAAAATTTATGGGCACCCTGATAATGTGCTTTACATGAAAGATATTCCTCCCGGATATTCCAACCTTTTACAGGTAATTCAGGGCCGTATCCCGGGAGTTGTGGTTACCGGCAACAGTATTGTTATCAGGGGGATTAACAGTTTTTACCTGAGTAGCGATCCACTAATCTTAATAGACGGAGTACCTTCAAACATGGGTGCTTTTCGCACTATTTCGCCTGAAGATGTCGAACGAATTGAAGTACTCAAAGGAGCGAGTGCCTCCATCTACGGAAGCAGGGGAGCAAATGGAGTGATCGCGGTATATACCAAACGGGGGCAGTTTATGAAAAAGGGTGTGCTGGATTTTGAAATGCTGGGTTACTATAAACCCCGTGAGTTTTATGTCCCTAAATATAATAATTCAACACCATCCGGGACAAACCCGGATATGAGACCAACAGTTTACTGGAATCCGGAAATTCTTACTGACAGTGAAGGAAAAGCAACTTTCAGTTTTTTTACATCAGATGCCAGAAACAAATTTAACGTAATTGTACAGGGAACATCGGAGAATGGACTTGTAGGAACAACTGAAACGGAATATCAGGTTGAATGAAAAAAGCCGGACATATAGAAAAATCCGGCTTCTCAAAAAAATTATATTGTTTTTAATGCTTCTTTATAATTAGTTGAAGTTCTTTCAGTTGCTCTTCCGAGATTTGAGACGGGGAATCAATCATTACGTCCCGTCCTGCATTGTTCTTCGGAAATGCAATCACATCTCTGATCGACTCGATGCCGGCAAACAGGGAGACCCATCTGTCAAAACCAAAAGCAATACCACCATGCGGAGGTGCACCGTATTTAAATGCATTCAAAAGAAAACCAAACTTTTCGTCTGCCTCCTCTCTTGTCATCCCCAATGCTTTGAACATGGTTTGCTGAAGCTGGTTATCATGAATTCTTATGGAACCTCCACCGATCTCCACTCCGTTAATAACCAAATCATATGCTTTTGCCCTTACTTTACCTGGATCAGTTTCAAAATAAGACAAATCTTCAGGATAAGGAGAGGTAAACGGATGGTGCATCGCGTAAAATCGTTGTGTTTCCTCATCCCATTCCAGCAAAGGAAAGTCGACAACCCAAAGCGGTTCAAATTTATTGCCGTCGCGTAAACCAAGGCGATTGCCCATCTCCAGTCGCAGCTCATTAAGTGCATTCAGGGTTTTATTCTTGTCTCCGGCCAGGATCAGTAAGAGGTCACCTTTTTTTGCTCCGGTCTTTTTGGCCCAGACAGTGAAATCTTCTTCATTATAAAATTTATCAACGGAAGATTTAACAGAACCGTCGTCATTATATTTTACATAAACAAGACCTTTGGCACCTATCTGCGGTCTTTGAACATAAGCTGTAAGGCCATCCAGTTCCTTCCTGGAATAACCGGCACAACCCGGAGCGACGATAGCTCCAACATATTCCACAGAATCAAAAACTTTGAAATTCTTACCCTGCACCCCGGATGTAATTTCATTGATCTTCATATCAAACCGCAGATCAGGTTTATCAGTACCATAATTTTCAATGGCTTCCTGATAAGGCATTCTCCGGAAACTGCCTTCAATTTCTATTCCTTTAATTGTTTTGAAAAGATGTTTAGCCAATCCTTCAAACGTTGTCAGTACATCATCCACTTCTACAAATGACATCTCACAATCGATCTGGGTAAATTCAGGCTGTCTGTCGGCCCGCAGGTCCTCATCGCGGAAACATTTGACAATCTGAAAATATTTATCAAAACCGGCCACCATTAACAACTGCTTAAATGTTTGCGGCGACTGAGGTAATGCATAAAACTGGCCGGGATTCATCCTTGAAGGCACAACAAAGTCGCGGGCTCCTTCAGGAGTCGATTTGATCAATACAGGCGTTTCCACCTCCATAAAGTCTTGCAAATCAAGATACTTTCTTGTTTCCTGGGCCATTTTATGTCTGAGAATCAAATTATTGCGGACAGGGGCACGCCTGAGATCCATGTAGCGATATTTCATTCGTAATTCATCTCCGCCATCCGATTCTTCCTCAATAGTAAAAGGAGGCACCTCAGATTTATTTAAGATGTTGAGTTCTTCAACCAGTATTTCAATTTTACCTGTGGGAATTTTCAGATTCTTATTACTCCTTTCAGCAACTTTGCCAGTAACCTGTATTACAAATTCACGCCCAAGCTTACGCGCCCGCTGGCAGAGGTCAGCATTAGTTTCCATATTAAAAACCAGTTGGGTAATGCCATATCTGTCCCGCAGGTCAACAAAGGTCATACCTCCCAGGTCTCTGGAACGTTGTACCCATCCGCTGAGTGTAACCTGGAGATCAACAGACTGAAGGTTTAATTCGCCACAGGTATGTGTTCTGTACATAATGTTTTTATGATTTAATGATTAATAGTCGCCAAATATTTAAATCTTTGCGAAAATAAAAAGAAAATATGAATTTAGGGTTGCAGGAACCAAATAACAAATTAGATTGTTAGTTAAAAAATAAACGGAACATGAATTACGAGTTGTTTTCAGATGAATATTTTATGAATGAGGCACTGAAAGAGGCGCAGCATGCTTTCAGGAAAGGAGAAATACCTGTAGGAGCGGTAATAGTAGCTAACAGACAAATTATAGCAAGGGCCCATAATTTAACCGAAACACTTAGCGATGTTACTGCCCATGCAGAAATGCAGGCTTTTACGGCTGCTTCTGAAGCAATTGGAGGTAAATATCTAAATGAATGCACGCTCTATGTCACATTGGAACCCTGCACCATGTGTGCCGGTGCAGCTTACTGGACACAGCTGGGAAAACTGGTATACGGAGCTGACGATGACAAAAAAGGATTTACCAACACAAGCAGGGATATTTTACACCCCAAAACAGACATTTTAACAGGCATCCTTGAGAATGAATGTGCCGCATTACTCAGAGAATTCTTTTCGAATAAACGTAACAAGGTCCGTTAGAACCAAAAGGTAAATATTCCACTAACAGCCTGCATGTTTCCGGTAATGATATCCCTGTTAACTAAAAATGGATCCCCGTCGGCCGGATGATAATTTACGTCATAGTATACATCATACACAGAGGAATACCTTATATACCTAAGTTCAAGACTTATTGCATGCTTCTTATTAAAAGGATATTTTATACCTGTTGAAATAATCCCTTTAATACCTGTATTGGGATATTGTTTTTCATTTACGATAACATACTCAAATGGATTAAAATTACTGTATAAGCTCTTATTAATCTCCTTCAATCCACTGTTTATATTCAGTCCATAATTTAATCCAACTGAAAGGAAAGGCTGTAACTTACTCTTCAAATAAGTATAATTAAACATAACAGGTATATCCAGCATGACAAATTCAGCATTCCCGGTATAGTTCATATTATACAGACTATATTCAGGATTAAATTGCATGTAGTGGAGAAGAGCTCCTGTCTTAAATGTAAAATTTCGTGCCATTCGTTGCCTCAGCCAGATATCAAAAACCAGCCCTAAAGAAAATGACTTAAACGATGTCAATGATGAATGTTGAAAGAATCTTGCATCAACAGGCAGACTAAAATGCATAAAAGTCATATTGCTCCCACCGCTAAGCCCGGCTTTAATAAATACTTTTTCAGCTAATTTCTCTTTAGGTTTTTTACGCAGTGTATAGGTAAGCTGATCTGGTGCTGTATCTTTATTATAGGTAACAATGATATTATAAAGATCATTCCGGTTATAAGAAGTATTGTCAATCATTGCATACGCCACAGGATCGTTACTGAGTAAAGCTCTTAGCTGGGCTTTGTATACTTCGTGTTCAATCAGCTGATTGCCTCTGTATTCATGCTTGTATGCCAGGGTGATTAATCCGAGCGAATCATTTCCCAGGTAGAAATAGTCACGAAATTCCGATTCACTCTGGTTGTGAACATATATTCCCAGGCGGTGATATAAACTCAGTTTTCCTTTCACAATACACTCAAGAAAAAGTGTATGATCATCCCCGGGAAAATTTTTATAATATTTACTTATGTAAAGACCTCCCGCATCAAAACCATAAGAATGTATCTCACCAGGTTTATAAATAACCGGTTCACTTACAGTGGATGACTTAAAACGGCAGAAAATAGTATTCTTATAAATTCCCATATTGTCGATGAGCCCTTCTTGTTTAATCCCATTATTGGTTACAATGAATCCCTGTTTGTAAACTTCCTGGGCAATTGCAGAAGATGAGAAGAGAAAAAAAATTATAAAAGGCAGAAATTTTGAAAATATCTTCATTCTATTCAGGTTATTATTTCAACAATTAAACCGATATTTTTTAGGTTTTCCCAAAATCCCGGGTAAGATTTATTCACAACATTACTATCTCTTACGATAAGCTTTCCGGTAATAAGGGCAGCAGAGGCAAACGACATTGCCATTCTGTGGTCCTGATAGGTATCAATAATAATATCCGATGTATCGTTAGCCTCCTTTCCACCAGAATAACTCAGAATTCCTTCAGGAGCATAATTCAGATTAACACCAAATTTATCAAGCTCATCCCCTAATGCAGCAATTCTGTCGGTTTCCTTAATTCGTAAGCTCTGGGTTCCGGAAAACCGAAATGGCAACCCTTTCAGGCTGAGGGCTACAGCAAATGTCTGAACCATATCCGGACAATCGATGAAATTGTAATCCAGTTTTTCCACACCGGATGATTTTCTCCGGATGAAAACGCCCTGATCGGTAAACTCAGAATGCACACCCAGTTTGCCAAACAATTGTGAAATAACAGCATCCCCCTGTAAACTTTCCTGTTTGAGACCTTTGATAAATATGTTTGATGCGTTGGACAAAAAGGCTGCTTCATACCAGTAGGAGGCAGCACTCCAGTCAGCTTCAACAGTATACTGAGCCGGACGGTACCTTCCTTTCTCAATTCTGATCTCATCCCCGCTAAAATAACCATCGGCACCGAAATGTTTCATCAGAGCCAGTGTCATCCGGATATAAGATGAAGAAATAACCTGGTTTTCCAGGTGAATTGTCAATCCATTTGGCAACACCGGTGCAATCATCATTAAGGCACTAATATATTGACTGCTGACACTTCCGTCGATGGTTACTGTATCACAATCAAGCTGTTTACCTTTTATTGAGAGAGGCGGATAACCTTCTTTATTAAGGTATTCAATATCAGCTCCCATTTTCCGGAGTGCATCAACAAGTTTAGCAACGGGACGATTTTTCATCCTTTCAGAACCGGTTAGTTGCCAGGTCCCCGGAGTAACAGAAAGGTATGCTGTTAAAAAACGCATAGCTGTTCCTGCATGTCCAATATTTATTGTAGTATCTCCTGCATTAAGCGCATTAAGCAATATATTGGTATCATCACTTCCGGAAAGATTTTTTATTTCAAAATGATTCTCACATAAAGCTCTGATAATAAGCACCCTGTTGCTTATGCTTTTGGAAGCCGGCAATTCAACGTTCCCTTCTGTAATTCCGTTGTGGCTTTTAATGCTTACATCCATATGTTTAGTGATTTTTACCAGAACAAAAATACCATTTTTTTAGAATAACACCGGGTATGATGGATTTTATGATACTTTAACAATTACAAAACAATAATCACCTCTTTACTTTGGTTATTAAACTGATTAATTGATAAATGCCTGTTTGGTTGATTTCCGAACAAGTGATTAAAGTAATGAAATTCATTTTGTTTTACCCGGCTCTAAAGGCTTGCCTGCCGAAAGCATTACAGCAGACAGGAGCAAATTTATTTACTTCACATCCTTTAAGGCCGGGCAAATGAAGAAAATCATAAATTAATAGTTGTCATTTGTAAACGTAAATAAATTTTACAGAAAGATACATCAGTATAACTGGAAATTTTGAGTAATTTTGCCAGCACAAACGAAAATAAATATGGTACAAATAACCAGATTACTCGTTAGTTTTATTCTATTGATTGCTCCTGTCGGCATTACATTTGGACAGACCCCGGTTTATCAGAATTATACAGATTTTATCCGGCAGTTACAGGAAGATCATTTCCCACAGGGGAAAGTAACTATTCATCAGGATGAACGAATAAACCTGCTGGTTTATAAACATATTGAACAAAGGAAGAAAGAACAGGGAGTCCCCGGGTACCGGATCAGGATCTTTTCTAATTCAGGACAGAGTGCCAGACAAAATGCCTTGCAGGAAAAATCAAGGTTTATGAAAGATTTTCCTGATATCAATAGTTACTTAATCTATGACAGTCCGAATTTTAAAATTTATGTTGGCGATTTCCGAACAAAAAGTCAAGCTATAAAAGCTTATAAAAGAATTGTACAGGAATTTCCTTACGCCTTTATAATTAATGACCAGATCAGAACCGATGTCAGATAAATGCTCGCATATTGCACTTACAGAAAGCCAGTCCTTTTTTTATGAAGACAATGGTATTCTGCCAGTTGCAGGCAACAAATATTTTCTGTTATACGAGACTGTTCTTCCCGGTATTATCTCCGGTAATAATAACAAAAGAAAAAATAACAAATATTTTCAGCAAATAAATAATGAGTGACCAGATTAAACATGAATGCGGGATCGCACTCATCCGTCTCCTGAAACCCCTGGAGTACTATCAGCTAAAATACGGTACCTGGATGTACGGTTTACAGAAGCTTTATCTCCTGATGGAGAAACAGCATAACCGCGGCCAGGATGGAGCAGGTGTTGTTGGGCTGAAGTTTGACCTGGAAGCAGGTAATAAATATATCAACCGGCAGCGTTCAGTAGAGGCCTCATCCATCAATCATGTATTCAAGAAAATCTACAGTAATTTCCGGAAAATTGAGAAGAAAAATCCGGCTTTGCTGAATGATGTCTCCTGGGCAAGAAAAAACCTGCCCTTTGCCAGTGAATTATACCTGGGGCACCTGCGATATGGCACTTTCGGCCGTAACAACATTGACAATGTACACCCGGTAATGAGGCAAAATAACTGGAAATCCAGGAATCTCGTGCTTGCCGGGAATTTTAACCTTACCAATGTCGATGAATTGTTTAATATCCTCATCGAACTTGGCCAGCACCCAAAAGATTATTCAGATACCGTAACTGTTCTCGAAAACGTGGGACATTTTCTGGATAATGAAAACCAGAAAAAATTTAATTACTTTAAATCACAAGGATATTCAAACCGGGACATCTCTGCCCAGATTGCCGAACACCTGGATGTTGCAAGTATTTTACGTGAATCCAGTAAAAAATGGGATGGTGGCTATGCCATTGCCGGCCTGATTGGTCAGGGAGATGCTTTTGTGATGCGCGATCCATGGGGAATCCGACCGTCATATCATTACCATGACGACGAGATTGCAGTAGTAGCCTCTGAACGACCGGTTATACAAACCGTGATGAACGTAGATGCAGCTGATATCCATGAACTGAAGCCCGGACATGCTTTCATCATCAAACGTAATGGGTCCGTCTCTCTCGAACAGGTGAGGGAGCCACAGGAAAAAAGATCCTGTTCCTTTGAAAGGATCTATTTCTCCCGCGGTAGTGATAAAGATATTTATCGCGAAAGGAAAATGCTTGGCCGGTTGCTTACACCTGCCATATTGAAAGCTGTTGACAATGATCTGGATAACACTGTCTTTTCATTCATCCCCAATACAGCTGAGACCGCTTTTTACGGAATGATGAACGGGATTGAGGAGCACATGATGCAGGAAAAAGTAAAACAGCTCACTTCAATTGGCCGTAACATTGCTGAAGGCGACTTCCTGAGGATCATGAACCGGAAACCCAGGATCGAAAAAATAGCCATAAAGGATATTAAACTGCGTACTTTCATCTCACAGGACAAAGGCCGGAACGACCTGGTAGGACACGTGTATGATGTCACTTATGGTACGTTACAAAATGGTCGGGATAACCTGGTAATTATTGATGATTCAATTGTACGGGGTACAACACTGAAGCAGAGTATTTTAAAAATTCTTGACCGGCTTGGACCGAAAAAAATAATTGTTGTTTCTTCTTCACCACAAATACGTTATCCGGATTGTTACGGGATTGACATGGCCAAGCTGAATGATTTTGTAGCCTTCAGAGCTGCAATTGCCCTGTTGAAGGACAAAGGAAAAGAAAATATCATCAACGAAGTATATAAAAGATCCAAAGCCCAACAGGACAGCCCAAAAGAAGAAATAGTTAATTATGTGAAAGAGATCTATGCTCCTTTCACAGATGAGGAGGTATCCGACAAGATTGGAGAATTGCTCAAAAGCAGTTCAGTTAATGCAGAGGTGAAAATTGTTTACCAGACTGTTGATAATCTGCATAAGGCCTGCCCAAATGACACGGGTGACTGGTACTTTACCGGCAACTACCCCACACCGGGAGGCAACAAAGTGGTAAACACCTCATTTATTAACTTTATTGAAGGGAAAGACCAAAGGGCTTATTAACTAGTGTCTGCACTCGCGCGCGTTTGTAACGCGTGCGCATGCCTCATCTCGCATTCACACAAATTTTAATGGTGCACAGCTGCACTCGCGCGCATTTATAATGCGTGCAACTATTTTACAACGTCCTCCCTTACATTTTTAACGTACGCAACTATTCCCCAGCCTTTTCCTTCTTCTTCGACTTTTCTTCCTCACCGTTGTATTTCCTGATGAAACCTTCCAAATCATCTACCATACCAGGAGAACCGGTAACAA
>DASQZP010001092.1:0-8666 GCA_035638655.1 Bacteroidales bacterium | reverse complement strand
AAAACAATCACATGATGCTGCATATTTGTATAATTATCGCTGTTTATGGTGCTTTTCTGCTTAAACTGATTTTCCCCTTAACGTATCTAGTGACTGTCCATAATGCCCGATAACTGCGTTGTTGCAAAAATTTTAATTCCTCTTATACATTAGGCGCGTGGGCGACAACTTTTACTTAAATGTTGTTCAAATTATGCATCGGTTACTTCCCCGTAGGGTTTCAATTGCCAATTGCTAATTGCCAATTGAAATAGTATACTGCGGATTAAATTTTTACACGCTCTGTCCTTGACGTTTTTTTATCAAAAACTGAAAAAAATGAGCTTTCTGACAAACATATCTTCTTACCTATTCTATTGCAGTGATAATTTTTCCGACCGGTTAACAAACCGTCGTGTAATAAACCTTACAGGATACCAGGCAGCCAAAAATCCAATACCAACCACTGTAAAAAAGATCAGAATGAAATCTGAAATTTTCATTGCCACCGGGTAGGCATCAATAACAAATGAACCGCTCCCCTGAAGCTGAATTACCTCGAAATGAAGCTGGATCCAGCAAACAACAGCTCCCAACAACAAGCCGGCGATCGCTCCGAACAAGGAAATCATCCATCCTTCCAGCAAAAAAATGCTTCTTAGAGAGGGAATGGTAATGCCAAGACTTCTTAATGTTGCCACATCGTCTTTTTTGTCGAGTATGAGCATAGTAAGTGAACCAATCACATTAAAAGAGGCTACTACTAAAATAAAACTCAGGATAAAAAAGATTGCCCATTTTTCCGACTTCATGATTTTATAAAAAAATTCTTTTTGCTGATAGCGGTTCTGCACCTTAAATTCCGGCCCTACAATAGTCCTTACTTGTTGTTCAACTTCATCAGTACCTGTCCCTGGCAACAACCCTATTTCGAGAGCAGAAACCTGACCATTATAGTATTCAAGCAGGTTTTGCACAAATTTGAGTGGCAGCAGCACATATTTGGAATCAATTTCCTGTTCTATCGCAAAAAAAGCAGAAGGAAAAGCATAATTTTTGTTAATAGCCCGTTCAGGATTTAAGCTGATATTACCGGTTCTCTTGGGGACATAGATCTGCAGCGGAGTAACAAAGTGAATTCCGGCCGCCAGGTAATAAGCCACTCCCTGTCCCATTACTGCATACGTATTAATCCCTTTTTTAAGAAAGTATTTGCCTTCAATAATCATACTGTCAATACCGGTAACTGCCTGATAATTACTATCAACTCCCTTTATAACAGAAATATGTTGCCTCTCATCATAGCGGAGCAGGGCATTCTCCTCAAGCACAAGAGACACTGCCTTCACACCCTTAACAGACCTGATCTGATCCAGATGTGCACTATCCGGAATGAAGACCTTTCCTTCATTTAAGCTGACTTTTAAATCGGGATCAAAAGAATTATACAGAGAATGTACCAGTTTATCAAATCCGTTAAAGACAGATAAGATGACAATCAGTGCCATCGTTCCTACCGCCACCCCAACAACCGAAATAATTGAAATGATATTAATGGCATTGCGCGATTTTTTCGCAAATAAATACCTTCTTGCTATATAAAAGGGGAAATTCAAATACTTTAAAACTTTAATTAGTGTCTGTTCATAATGTCCGATAACTTCGTTATTGCAAAAATTTTAATTCCTCATATACATTAGTATACTGCAGATTAAAATTTTTTGCCCGCTCCCGTTTAGAATGGAACAGGCTTTGTTCCCGAACATTTTGATCCAGACACTTGACTTTATTTACAGACTCTAATTAGTAAACCTTGTACAAATTAAACCAAAAAAAACGTAATGTTCCACTAAGATGGTTATAAATATAATATTAGTGATTGATACCTTAGCCTGCCACATAAATTGGACCACTAGAAAAACTCTTCCCGGACGGCACAAAAAAATAAAGGTCGTCAATTTATGACGACCTTTTACAATATTTTAGAGTGTCTTTCTACCTTATTGACACTTTAATACATTTTTTATCTGGTAATTAGCTGATTGAGCATAATTCCCTACAGCTGCCTTTTTAAAGGCATCACATGCAGCTGAATTCTCACCTTTGCCTGCATAGGCTGTTCCAAGTTCATAATAGATCCTGGCTTTTGCCTCTGCACCACCATTTTCGTATTTCAGTGCTTCGTTAGCAGAAGCAATAGCCTCATCCCATTTTGACTGTTTGTTATAAATGGTGGCCAATAAATAATGAGCTTCCTTATACTCAGGATCATATTCAAGAGCCTTTTTTGTAAGCTCAAGCGCTTTATCGAGCTCATTTTTATCTTTGAATTTTGCCGCAGCCACAACGAGATAATCGCGTGCAGTGCTTTGTACCTTGTTCAGAATTGCATTGTCGTTAGTGGCTTTGCTCGTTTCAATGGTTTTATCTGCAGCTTCAATTAATTTGTCCGTATTTTCCTGTGCTCTGTATACCAGAAATTCACCAAAGTAAGCCTTGTCATAATTAGGGTTTATGGCAATGGCCTTCTCAAAACTTGCAATGGCCGCATCATAGTTTTTATTTTTATATTCATTATTGCCTACCGCAAAATACAATTGAGGTATAATCTTTTCGGCTTTTGATTTTACATCAGCATCACCATATTTTGCACCGGCATCAGCAGCTTTCTGGAAGGCTTCTGCTGCACCTTCAAGATCTTTGGATTTATATTTCTTAATCCCAAGTTGATAGTAGCTGTCCGGCAATAAACCTTCAGCCATCTGCTTGTATTCATCAGCTTCAGAACCAACCTGACTGGCAATGTCAATACCCTTTTGCAACGAATCAATGGCTGCCTGTGGATTTGTCTTCATTAAACCTGCGCCGGCATTATAGGCTTTTGCAACATCCTGCTTTGTTTGTGAAAAAGCTACAACCGACAGCAAACTAAACAATACTGCAAAAATTGCTTTCATTTTTCTTCTTTTTTGAACCATCTTCTTTTTGTTTTAATTATCCGGATTATTGTTTATTTAATTTTTCCTCTCAATGTGACAAATATAAACATATCAATTTATTAATGAAATTTTTTTTGAAATCACATAGTATTATCTTATTGAGATTCTTAATTAGGCAAAATATATATACATATCTTTTATAATTTACAGATATGCAAGATATTTCAAAAGATATATATATGCACATGCAAGAATTAAACAAATACCGTGCAAAAGTGTTCGACTTGAGATAAAAAGCACTTATCTGTCTGTTTATCTGTTTATTAAATAATACTGAATATCAAAACGTCTTACTATTTCTTCAATTAAATTTAAAGTATGTCCTCTCCTGAAAAAATGCATGTACCATAGAAATTCAGGATATAACTTTTTAAATATAGATATATCATGTACATTTATAGTTCATTAGGGGAACTTTTCACTTAACTTATGGAATTATTTAGTTAAAAATTGTTAATTCTAAATTGGAAACCTTATGGCGAAGATTGGGAAAAACATTGTAATAAATGGCTTGAGAGGGAAGTTAAGAAACCTGATAATTTTCAGAAGACAAGGAAATAAAACATTTACTTATTTGACACCAGAGAAAAGAACAATACCCTGGTCAGCAGCCAAAAAAACCGCCGGAAAAACTATTCCGGCGGTGCTGTTTATGTTGACAGGAAGATTTTACCCCAATGAGTTACCATGCTGAATTACAAACCATCCAGTCTTCTATCTTAAAAGAAGCTTCAGAGCTGGGCGCATTTTCGAAAGAAACAGTTGATTTCATCCAGTCTTCAACTTTCATGTCAGATTCTGAAATATTATCAGATGCATTACTTAATACAGATGTACCCCAGGAATCTGTATCTTTCATCCACTTTTCTGTTTCTAAACGCTCATCCTGTAAAGCTTCAGTGGTGATTCGTCCTTCATTCGTATTATTTGCCATAACGGCAACTGATGTACCCTTAACGGCAGGTTCCTGATAACTGTTTTTTATCTGGTTACCTTTTTCAGCTATTAATAGTTCCCTGGATTGAGCCATCAGGCCGGGCAACATAAACATGCTAATTACTAATACTACAATCATTCTGCTCATGATGTGTTGGTAATTGTTCTTTTGTAATCTCATTTTGAATCCTCCTGGTATTTTACATTTAATTGATAGTTGCATCTTCTCAATCATCTTTTGTGCCAAACTTTTTATTAATCTGTATATCTGTTATATATGGACTTTTTTACGCCTTCAAAGAATTTGTAATTGTGTACGCTGCAGAACATCGGTGTTCATTATCGTACAACTATAAGTCATAATGAAATATCATCTAAATGCCTTTTTATAAGTGTTATAGACGTTACTTTAACAATATTTAAGAAAAAGACAACCTGTTCGGTTGCTTTTATTTGGCTGTTTCGCACCTAAAATGATTACTTTTGTTAAAAAAGCATCTATGTCAATAATTGTATCCGGGGTAAATAAATATTATGGAAGCCAGCAGGCTCTAAAAAATGTCAGTTTTGATATTCATTCAGGAGAACTGGTTGGATTCATTGGTCCGAACGGCGCCGGAAAATCTACCATGATGAAGATCATCACGGGTTTCTTGCCTCAATCTTCGGGCGACGTAAAAGTCAGCGGACTTGACATTATGAAAGACTCACTGGCCATCAGAAAAATTATTGGCTACCTTCCGGAGAATAATCCCTTGTACCCGGGTATGTATGTGAAAGAATATCTGAAATTCGTTGCAGGTATGTACAAACTTAAAAATACCGGTCAACGTATTAAAGAAGTGATACACAGTACCGGGCTGGAAGCGGAACAAACTAAAAAAATTGGCGCCCTTTCCAAAGGATACCGGCAGCGGGTTGGCCTTGCCCAGGCGCTGGTTCATGATCCGGATGTTTTGATCCTGGATGAACCCACAACAGGGCTGGATCCCAATCAGATCGTAGAGATAAGAAGTTTGATCTCAGAGACAGGAAAAGAAAAAACCATTATGCTTTCCACTCATATTATGCAGGAAGTTGAAGCAATCTGCGACAGGATCCTGATAATTAATAAGGGAGAGATTGTTGCCGACGACCGTACAGAAAATATTTACAGACACAGTCAGGAAAAAAGTACAACCATCCTGGTTGAATTCAGTGAAGAACCTGATGAAAACAAATTAAAACAGGTAGATGGTGTTGAAAAAGTTGCCAAACCATCCAGGAACACCTGGTTGATACAGAGTGCTTCAGGCCGGGATATCAGAAATGACCTTTTTAATTTTGCTGTTAAAAATAAAATTGCTGTTTTGTCAATGCAGAAGAAAGAGAAAAATCTTGAACAGGTTTTTCAGGAACTTACTAAGGAATAATTGTTTAGACAGTTTCACTAAAAACCATAATTCAGACCTACTTCAACTGTGTTGGTTTTTCCATAGTAATAAGGCGCAGTGTATTTTTTCTCATCCCCTGAGCTATTCCTGATCATATAGGACAAGTATAAATATGCATCATTAATAATTTGCCAGTTGGCACTCAAAGTCAGTTCATTGTTCTCCCAGGCAACATTTTCCATAAATGGCATATCTGATTCAATAGTTCCGGTTTCATTATACAAAGGGCCATGCTTAGCATGCCGGTAGGCCAGTTTTATCTCTGAAGCCCGGAAAAAGCGGAATCCAAGAGAAACATAAAATTCCTGTGAATTATCACCCAAATAATCACCCAGGAGATAGGCATTGGTCTGATAAGTAGTTACAGGTGTTTTAGATTGATAGACAAACGGATTGTACCGGGTAAATTCAAGTGTTAGAAATGTATTGGGCATTACATTACTGAATTGTATCCCATACTTATAACCTATAGGATTATGTTCTGCTTTTTTGAAAAACCGGGAGAGCTTAATTTCATCAGCAAAAAGAGAAGCATACAAATGAATATTCTTAATATTTCTGATACTCACATTAAAAAACAACCAGGAGTTCCTGACAAAATCTTCGTTGTTTGCATTATTTTTGTTTTGCTTATCAGCCCCAAAATAAAGAAAAGGGATCAGATAAACAGGATTAACATTTGGGCCACTGTATATTACTGCGTTTCCTACTGAGAATAATGTTCTATTGAAAGGTTTGAAAGAAAACATATTCGCAGCCAGATATTTATTGGCAAAAACCAGCCGGATATCAGAGGCATAGCCATTGGTATACTGATAACTCCTTGTGCTGTCAATAACACCTGAGACGAGCCAGCCATGAAAATAATTGAATTCAAACCAGTCCACTGGTTGTAAATTTAGCTTAATTTGTGCATATGAAGGGGCTCTTGCTGATAAAATAGAAGGATCGGCATAATAATCTCCCCATACATTATGATCCTTGACAAGTCCGACATTCCCCCATTTCCAGGAAAAGGTAATCCCACCTCGCATCTCACTAAAATCCACCCCCCCTCCGCGGGGATATTTATAAGCACCTCCAGTTTCTCTGGTCAAAAAATCGGGAGATGCAATAATCCTGCTTTCATGATTATCCCGTAAACTTGCATATATGCCCACATGAGAACCAACATAGGCAAAAGCCTCCGCTCCGTTCCACCGATGATACATACTTCCGTGCTGATTGTGGAAATATCTGACCCCCAGTATTGGATTAACAGAAAGTGTAAAAAGAGAATCATTATAATACAAAAGATCAATTCTCTTTTTAAAATCTTGTCCGGCTAATAATTCCTTATTGTAATCTCTCAGGTAAAATGCAAGTTCATGCTTTTGTCTTTTGTTGAGTTTATCAAGTTGATTTTGTGCTTCTCGCAGTTTATTGGCGATTAGTATTCTTGAATAAGGTTTTACCGAAGAATTTATCTCAATGATACCAGCATTTGCAAGTTCATCCAGAAACTGGTAAATACCATAATTGCTTACATGCTGATATACCTGTTGGTTTTTAGCCACCGTGTCATACAGGAAAAATATCAATATCGTTAAGAAAAAATATCTCATAATCAATCATCCAACTAAATCCTTTTCAAAGATCGTAATAAAAAATAAAAGAAAAGGTGGTGACTTATTCTTTTGTAACACAAAAAGAGATTTCGGGACTTAGATGTAAATTAGTTTTCATCTAATTATCAACAACTCTAAATTATTGTATTTCTAGTATTTAACTGCCATATATTGAAACACTGGTAACATCTGTCATATTATTAACTGATATTTATCAGTCTGAACGGGTAGTTATTGCATGTCTGTTTCATTGGTACAAAAAACAGATAAACGTATTTTTACTCCCTTAAAGTCTTTAGAAATTGCTGAATTTCAGCCCGTTCCTTAAAAGAGTTAGACGGTATCTCTGTCGGGACCAGCTGAATAAAGGAATTTTTAACCTTATTATAATCATGCAATAAATAATTATGCATGCAATAAACAGTATCCGCAATGAAAAGTAAACGACTGCTAAAAATACATTTAACTGTATTTGTTCTCTCTGTTTTACTGATTTTTACGGAATCATGGGGAATACAACTGCATGCACAGGGAATAAGCGGACATTTTTCCAAATCTGACAGAAAAGATCTTGACGAGGCGTCTAAGGAAGAAGTACAGGCAGGTGAGCTTATAAATGAAGCCAATTCAATATATACAGAAATATATAATTCCAAATCAGGACAAAACGATCAAAAAGGAAAATCAAAGCATCTCGGGAACAAAGCATTAAAAAAACAATTAAAGGCAGAATCCCTTTATGAGTCAGCCAATGCTACCCAATATAAAATTTATAAATATCACATTACCAAACAAAAAGAAGAGTCCAGGCTCTCCCCTTCCGTGTTAAACAAGGTAAGACTACTTGAAGAACAGGCCGATCAAAACTACAACAGGGGACAGACGCTTCGGCAGGATGGGAAAAAACTAAAAGACGATAAACTCAAATATTCGAAGTATACAAAAGCCAACGATTACGAAAAAGAAGCGCTACAGGAACAACTAAACATATTAAAAATATTTTTCGGGGATTCGGCAACCGGAACAGCCATCTCTGCCCCTGTAGCAAAACCGGCTGGTGATGAAACCGGTTCTCAATCCAAAAAAACCCTTGCAAAATCAGATCAAAAAGTTGTAATAGACAGTGTTAGAGTCAGGGCAATACAAAATAAACTTAAATATATTTCCGATGCGGCTACCTTTAACATTGATTCACTTAACGGTCTTGATAAACAGAGTCTATCCCGGGCATGGTTCAATTATCTGTATGAGGCAGACACCAGTAAATATATGGAAGAAGCGAACAACAAACCTCAACCGGCAACGGCTGAAAGAACAGGCATAGCTGAAAAACAACAATATGAATCACCCTTATTAACAGACAAGGAATTAGTTGAGAAAGTTCCCTCTCATGAAAAAAATGAAGATGATCTGTCGGGTATGGGCCAAAAGGAGAAAAATACAAAATCACTAAACAACCAATCACCCATCAGCACTCAGAA
Organism: Bacteroidales bacterium; assembly: GCA_035638655.1. Classification (GTDB taxonomy): domain Bacteria; phylum Bacteroidota; class Bacteroidia; order Bacteroidales; family DASQZP01; genus DASQZP01. The sequence goes on along the minus strand of DASQZP010001092.1, from coordinate 231 downwards.
CTATACAAACCCGGATTATTCTGAAAGACAGACTGTTTCAGACAGCACTTACAGAGTGCAGATTGCCGCTGACAGAGCCCCTCTCTCACAGGAAACACTAAGAAAAATATACAGTGGGAATAAGAATATTACAATGACGCAGGATGGAGGATGGAACAAGTATTCCATCGGACCTTTCTCCTCTTTTGAAGAAGCACAAAAATTCAAAAAAAGCTGTGGGGTAAAAAATTG
>DASQZP010001091.1:0-4818 GCA_035638655.1 Bacteroidales bacterium | reverse complement strand
CTGGCATTAAGTATGCATGAGATGGAACAAAAATACAAGATAATTGCCACCAGGCAGCCGATAAAGATCAGTGAGGGGATTTGGTTTCTGGGAGAAATACCCAGGCTCAATAGTTTTGAGGCTACAACTACTTCTTTTGTGGATGAATCCGGTCAGCCGGATTTTGTGCCGGATGATTCGGCACTTGCGGTGGTGCAGGATAATAAACTTTATGTGATCACAGGTTGTTCCCATTCAGGTATATGTAATATAGTAGAGCATGCGAAGAAAGTAAGCGCTATAGATCAGGTGCATGCGGTCATAGGCGGCTTTCACCTGAAGCATCAGAATGAGCAAACAAAGAAAACAATTGAATATTTCAGGACACAGAAAATACCACATCTCCTGCCGTCACACTGTACTGAACTTCCTGCTTTGGCTGCTTTCTATGAGACATTTAAAATAAGCCAACTTAAAACAGGTACTATTTTAGAATTTTAATACTTCATTTTATGCAATCCATCACATTCAAACCCATCGGAATTATCCACACTCCTTTTAAGGAAATCGGTGACATGCCTATACAACCTGTGGCAGCGGAAGGAGTGAGGGGATATATTGAATTGTTCCCTGAATATGCTGAAGGGCTGTCCGACCTCGATGGTTTTTCACATATCATGCTGTTGTATCATTTTCACAGGAATGAGGGATACAAACTGAAGGTAAAACCTTTTATGGATAACGAGGAGCGTGGTCTCTTTGCTACCAGGGCACCCAGAAGGCCCAACGGGATTGGTCTTTCCACAGTCAGACTGATCAGTATTGAAGGCAGTATTTTACATATTGAACAGGTAGATATGCTGGATGAAACGCCTTTGCTGGATATCAAGCCCTTTTTTCAGCGGTTTGACAACAGGCATAAGACAAGAGCAGGCTGGCTGGAAAAGAATAAAAGCAGAAAGCCGGGCGGAATGTTGTCGGATGGACGCTTTGGCGGATAAAAACGGATAGATAAGTGGTGAGTTTAGAAGTTTATGAGTTGATAGATGGAGTTATTTATCCTCCTTATCCTTTTCAATTTGCTCTTTAATATTATGCTCGATGCGCTCTTTTAATTCATCATTTCTTTTGATTGCTGATTTCATCTTTTCAATTTCTTTCTTATCTTTCAATTCTTTTAATTTTTCTTTCAGATCTTCCTGTTTTTTTTCTGTCTCTATTAAATAATCTTTTTTGATCTCAATTTTTTCTGATTTGATTGCTTCATCAAATATTAAATCTTCCGGTGCTTTTTCCTCTGTTTTTGGTGTTTCATGCAGGATGTGTGCCGGGATGAATTCTTTTTCGTCAACACGCCTTTGGTTCATAAAGGCAGGTGAGACAATTTCAATTTTTTCATCATGAAGCCTGTCCATCACTTCGGCATTGATAAGAGAACTGGTGCTGAAATATTTACTGCTGTCTTTTAAGAACCCATGAATTTTGTAGGTTACAGAGAAATCTCCCAGACTGGTTATATAAACATAAGGATCAGATAATCCTGCAGAAACAGCGGCTTCTTTCAACGCTTTTTCAATTTTGACCCGGGAGATGTCATATCCTAATGAAACTGATGCAGAAATCACTGTATTGGTTTTGCGTATCAGCTTCACGGGATTGTGGGCAATAAAGAGATTTGGGATCGTAATAATATTGCTGTCTTCGAGCTGTATTTCCGTGTGAAAAATACTTTTTCTGATCACCCTGCCATGGAAGTCTCCGATTTTAATCAGGTCTCCGTTTCTAAAGCGATTCATGGAATTGTTCATAATACCTGCTATCAGGTTCCCTAATACAGTGGTGGAGCTTAAAGCAATCCCTGCACTTATAATGATACCCAGAAAACCCAGTATCTGGCCTTTCAGGGCTTTATCAATGGGCAGAACCAAAATAAATACCAGGATACCAATAAGAACCAGAAAAAATGAAACAGCTCCTTTAGTGAAATTTTCATTGGATGCTGTCGACTTAATTTTTCTAAAGATCCAGGCATTAAAAATCAACAGAACAACTAAAATAATTAATACTGCTGCTGGCAGAACAAATGATTCGAATATGTTGTATATATGTTCCATTCTTTATTTTTTTAAAATCTGAACAAAAACTTTCACAGATTAAATTTAGTAATAATCAGACGTTTCTATTAGCATTTTAATAAATATGTATTGTATCCCTGTTTTTTTTTCTCCTGCCGGGTTTCATGGATTAGCGGGGTAGTGAGGATATTAACCAAAGGTACAAGTAGATACACAGAAGGCACAAGTAGATACTTGCGCCAGGGTGAGGGTGATGGATGGACGATTTGGAGGATAACCAGCCTGAAAGCCGGCCTCGTAGAAAGATTTTTTATTAATTTTCTTGCTGATTAATATGAATAATACACTTTTAATATTATTCGAGAATTAACTCTATAACTGACGACGCTTTTTTGTAACTGGTAATGACAGTTTCCTCTGATTCAGGATCGTAATACCCGTAATCTTCTTTAGGATTAATAAAGTATACTGCCATATATACTTTTTTCCCCGGATTATATGCAGTTTCATCTAGGGTTATATTTTGATTAAATTGGGTTACCGGGATACAACAATTACCATGGATGTTAGATGCGAAATCATAATTCAGATTGGAAACAGTTGAACTGTCATTTATAAATGACTGTACACTAAATTCAATTGTTGCTGGTATAGTAACAGATACTGTGATTGAATTTTTATTATTTGTAACCTCCAGACTCAGGATCTCGATATCAGGTAATTCATATAATTCTGTTTCAGGAAGAACTGCAGGCATGTTTCCGCCTATAAACTGATAGCTAAATTTTTTATGGGTGCCATAACCTGTTTTTTCAAATGTCAAATTATAGGTTCCGGCAGGCACTCCGCTTAGTTCAAACCTGCCATTTGCTTCTGATGTAACACTATTATCAAGCCCTTCTATTGTAATATTCACGCCACTTTTATCGATAACTTCATTGCCGTGTTGGTCCACCAGCCTAACAAAGCCGACAATATTGCCTTTAAGAAAGGTATTCTCTTCTTTATTACAACCAGATAGAAAGATAAGAATGTTTGTAAGTAGAATTAATTTGATAACTTTCATAGTTGCGTATTTTAATTTATCATTTAGCTTACCAGCCATTTATTTGCGGAACAATACTGCTTATTGTATCTGAGGGTTTATTTATATTTATGGAAGTGTAGATCTTATTACCGGTATTAATATCTGTGTAATATTGATACTTTTCCGAAGCAGGATACATAATCATATAAAATTTAGAACCTACAGGAAATTTTATTGTATCAATCTGAAGATAAAATGATGGGGTTTTGTCATAAGAAGAACCATAGACTATATCGGTCGAAGCATAATCTTTATAAGAAATATCGGACTTATTACTCAAATAGTACCTGTAATAAAAAGAACTGTGTTCTGGTAGATTTGAAACCTTTGCACTTGCTTGTAATACATTCGAAAAGAAGTCTGAATAATTAGCTATCTTCAAACTGTCAATTAGCATGTTGGGTTTCCAGTATAACCTAACCTGATTAAGTGATGTGGGTTTGCTCCCTCCCACAAACTGGTAGCCAACTATTTTGTGCTGACAATAACCTTCTTTATTGAATATTAAATTGTAGGTTCCGCATTTTAAATTGTCAATCATAAAATTTCCCTCCTCATCTGTGACTGCTTTAATTTGAGGATTACTCCCTTCAACAATTACTTCAATTCCGCTTTTATCCTGATTTTGGATATAATTTGAGTCAGACAGGGATACATATCCAAGTAATTGCCCGGACAAAACATTATATTCAGTTTTATTTTCGCATGCCCCATTCAACAATAATATGAAGAATGTAAAAACCAGGATCTTGTTGTTTCTTTTAACTATTCTCATGCCAGGTGTATTTATGGATCATTAAATTAAGGAACTATAATACTTGCAATATTTGAAGCCTTGCCCAGGGTGACATCTACGTATTGATTTAATAAAATATCGTAATAACCATATAAATATAGATATGTACCCCAAACACCATTACAACCATATGCTCTAATATAAATTTTACTTCCTGAAGGAAATAAATCCTCATTTAAATATACCAGTGAAAATAATTGTGTACCACTTTCTCCTTCAAAACCAGCAATGTTGGTTTGTAAATAATTAGTATCAGACGGATTATCTGTATTATTGATAAAATATCTGATGGCTGGTATCTGGTTATTACCGTGGGAAGCAGAATAAGTATGATTTACAATGCATTTCAGATATATGTCTGTTCCATTTACAATTTCCAAAGAAAGATCATCGATTGTTGTACTGGATTTCTCAACGATTGATCCATTGAAATAGAGTGGTTCTTTACCACCAACAATCTGAAAACCCTGGCGCTGATATTCACCATAACCTTCTTTAGAGACTATAATGTTATAGGTACCTGAAGGAATATCATTAATTTCATAGCAGCCTGTACTGTCAGTAATAGCAGATAACAATGGTTCACTCCCATCCAACCGGACAACAATATTGTTGACGTCGTTAATTCCATACCCAAATTCGTCCATGGTCTGGATTTCTCCTTTAATTGTTCCTTTTAAGTCAACCTGATTGATTTCAGATTTTTTACAACCGGCAAACAAAAGCAATGTGAGAATTAATCCTGCAGCATATTTTTTCATGATTATTATTTTATCATTTTTTATTTGTAGATATTTTAATTCAGTAAAATACTGATTTTAAGTTATCAGTTAAATTTTCGATATGATTAATGTGTTTTACCCGGTTAACAAATATATTAA
>DASQZP010001090.1:0-3995 GCA_035638655.1 Bacteroidales bacterium | reverse complement strand
TTTGCAATGATAATTTGCCAAAATATGCACAGGTTTGTGATACAAATACCATAATTCATCCAGAAGATAATCTTACTTGTTATTTTAATTATACGCAGCTTATACAATGTAAGGGAAGTTTAGGGAAAGATAAGGATGTTTTAGGAATGGTAATTTCCCACATTTCCCGAAACTAGGTACATAAAGTAGGTACATGTCATTGCAAAAACAGCCGTTTTTGATCGTTTAAGGCAGAATATTTGAACCTGGGGGCCGTGGGGTCGCAGGTTCAAATCCTGTCATCCCGACGAGTAAAAAAAGCTTGAAAAACCTTTAAATATGTGGTTTTTCCGGCTTTTTCTGTTTCGGGAAATTTAGGGAAACAATCTTGTCTATTATGTGCCTTTTCTTCCCCTTTTCCCCTTTTCCCCTTTTCCCCTTTTCCCCTAAGTAATGTATGAGTTTTCCCTTCCCTTGATACTAACTAATAAGATAAGTCATATTTTTTTACTCATCACTTAGTAGGTTTCTACAAAAAGCTATTTATAATGTTCTACCCTGCTCATAATCTCAATTAGTCGTTAATGTACAATATTATTCAGGCAATTCCGTATATAAAAGTTCAGAATTTCTTCAGATTTTTTATATATATATATATAATATTTTATTTATATACTTAACTATGTAGTTATATATCATTGATACTTAAGGAGTTTGAGTATTAATATTATACTGAATATACGTAACATTAACATTTACTATTCTTTCTTTATGGGCCTTGGATATATTTTAGCTAACAGAAGATATGAAACTAGATTAAAACCTATTTTCATATCTTTACTTTTTGTAGTCATATCTTTATTGTGGTTTTACTTTTCCGATCAATTTATAGTAGGAAATACCCATTCAATACATTTATTCCTTGATTACAGTATTGATACAGATTTTGTTTATGCTATCATTGCCAGTTTGGGTTTATATTTTCTGATCAATAATAATAATAATACCCTAAATGGTGTAATCAAATCATTAGCTTATCATAAAGAGCAATTAGATATTATTGTAACAGCTGTCCAACATGCCGATGAATCTATCCTGATTACCGATCTTGAGGGGCAATTAAAATGGGCTAATGATAAATATTATGAGGTTACTGGTTTCACCAGAGAAGAATCCATAGATAAGCCCATTCCTTACGCCATCAATAAAGAACAAAATGAACAATTCTATAAAGACATGGAAAGCCAGGTCCAAAATGGCATACCCTGGAAAGGAATACTGGTCAATAAAAAGAAAAACGGCCAATTATATCATGAATCCCTTTCTTTTGCACCTGTAAAAAATTCAGATGGACAAATATATCGCTATATAACCGTTTTCCGGGATATCACGGTAGAACATAAAAACAGAGAACTGATAAAACATTCGCTGAAAGAAAAGGAAGCATTATTAACTGAAATACATCACAGGGTCAAAAATAATTTGGCCACCGTTACAGGTCTTATTGACTTGCAATTGATCCAAACGGACGAAGTTCCATTAATAAACTTATTAAGCAATATTCAGGTACGTATAAAATCCATAGCCCTGGTTCACGAAAAGTTATACCAGGATTATTTGTTTTCTGAAATACGACTGGATACCTACCTGGAAGATTTAACAAAGAATATTGATGATATATTTACAAATTTGGGTCTGCCTGTATACATGAATAAAAATATATCATGTCTTTTAGATATTGAACCAATATTAATTGATATGAATAAAGCCGTTCCATTTGGCTTACTGGCAACAGAATTAATTACGAATGCCTACAAACATGCTTTTCCAAATAATCAAAAAGGGCATATTCATATAACTCTTAAAAAGCAAAACGATGATATGTATTACTTTAAAGTTAAAGATAATGGAGTCGGTATTGTTGATGATTCGCTACTAGACCAGCCCCATACTACGGGATTTCAATTGATACAAACTCTGTCCAATCAATTACAAGCCAAATGGCAGGTAGACTTGAAAAATGGGTTCGGTGTGACATTTAAATTCGATTTTAAACACTTTAGAAAACCGAATCGTACCGAAACCCAGAATCAGTTGAAATTACTTTAATACCAACCCTACTTTTCCTTAAGCATGCATGATTCTAGGGGAAATAATGAATTTATTTTGCAATGATAATTTTCCACATTTCCCGAAACTAGGTACATAAAGTAGGTACATGTCATTGCAAAAACAGCTGTTTTTGGACGTTTAAGGCAGAAATTTCGAACCTGGGAGCCGTGGGGTCGCAGGTTCAAATCCTGTCATCCCGACGAGTAAAAAAAGCTGGAAAAACCTTTGAATATGTGGTTTTTCCGGCTTTTTGTGTTTTAAATCAGGCTACAAACTTACGAGGATTTTAGCGGATTCAGATTCGTTAAAATTATATATGTTCATTAAAAATTGGATATACGTCACATTAAAATGAATTATGAGGCTCATAATATTTCTCTGTGGTCGGTCGGCGGCCGTCAAAAAAATGAGACTTTGGTTCCATAATTACTTTATATCGAACTCACGTTAAAACAGGACTTTTGGTTAAGACAGGGGCCGGAAGAATTTGGGATTAATATTGGACATAAAGACCGTTTTGCATAGCCTTCTTAAATTGACAAAACTACAAGGGAAATGATACTCCGGGTAGTAAAAAGTATTGGTCTTATTAAAAAAAAATGGATATGGGAGACAGGTTCTAAATCGGAATTCATAAATAACTGTTTAGAATTGATTACTCAACATCTCCTTAAAAGAGAAAGCAAATCACATATGGAAAACTTCATTCTTCACCTGGCGATAATTTATCAAATTTCCCAAAACGCAGCGCTAATGTTGGCAAAATGAGCAGGTTCAGAGCTGTAGAGGTAGCTAATCCTCCCAAAATCACAATGGCCATTGGGCCTTCGATCTCCCGACCGGCAGATCCGCTTCCTAATGCTAATGGCAGGAGTCCGAATGCCGTAACCAATGCGGTCATCAAAATGGGTGTCAAACGTTCGGATGCCCCTTTAATCGCTGTTTCCAGGTTCCAGGAATATCCTTCCTGTTTAACTAAATGATCGAAATGGGAAATTAACATGATTGAATTACGCAGGGTGATCCCGAATAAGGTCACAAATCCAACCAAAGATCCAATAGTCATATATCCACCTGTAAAAAAAACGGCCAGGACGCCACCAACCAAGGCGAAGGGTAAATTCAACAATATGAGCAAGAGGTTGTTATAATGTTTGGTCACAACAGATAACAACATGATTATGAGAATCCCGGCCAGGAGAGAATGTAATAACAACTCATTTCTTGATTTAGCCTGGGCCACACCTGATCCTGAAAAAACGATATAAGTCCCTGCAGGTAAATGAATATCGGAATGGATCATCTTCCTGGCATTCTGCATAAAATGCTTGACATCCCGATTCGTGACATTACAACTCACGGTCTGAACCCGCCGGGCTCCGTTGTGTAAAATGGAATAGCGCCCGGATGTTTCATAAACATTGGCAATCTGACCCAGATGAATATATTTTCCGGTCGGGCTTTCCAAAGGCAGATCTTTGATATCCGATACCGAGTTCCTGATTTTTTTGGGTAAAATAACAGCTACATTAAAATCCCGGTCTCCCTGATAGATTTGCCCGGTCTTTGTCCCGCTATACGCCGTGCTGATATCATTTAAAACATTAACCGGATCGAACCCCCATCGCTGTAATTGCGCTTTTTTTAACTTTATCATCACTTCGGGCATCCCGGTTGGGGATTGAACACGAATATTATCCGAATGGGGGACTTTGTGTAAAACCTGAGCCACTCGCTGCGCAATATGATCCAGATCTTTTAAATTATTCCCAAAAATATTTATGACAATTGGGGCGGTATAACCTGAAAAAGTTTCCCTGATACGTTCCGTTAAAAAAGTATTCATGGAAAATACAGCACCCGTAAATTTTGACAGGGCTTTCCTCATCTCGCTTTTAGCCTTA
>DASQZP010001089.1:0-2862 GCA_035638655.1 Bacteroidales bacterium | reverse complement strand
ATTCCTCCGTGCCTGTTAACGAAACCAACGCCAAAATCGAAGCTGTCCGAAACGTTCTTATCAAATGAACCGGTCCGGTCTTCGTACACCGGCCGCAAACTTTTTGTTTGTTATTCCAATTAATACAGAAAAGAATCCTGCAAAAACCAACAACTTTTAATAAAAATAAGGAACTCTCGCCGTATTGTCAAGACGGCTTTTTCCTCCAAATTGTCTAAGATGCCGGGATGTTGGATATAAAGAACACAAGATAAAATGGGGTCAAGTCTGCTCTTGACTCTTTATTATGTTACAAAGCTCGATAATACGCTTTTGGATCTTTTTGTCAGATTCTATCCTAACTTTCATCCTTTCAATAATGCTGCTTACGGAGCTATACTTATTCATTTTAAACTGCGCAGATATTTCCTGCAGACTATCGTGCCGCAGTCTGCGAGTTAGATAGACGGCATCATTTCGTGGCTCGTTTAACTGTCCTCTTTTCGATTCGATGAGATCATCCACACCGACATTCCAATAATCACACACAGCCTTTATTACCGCATTTTTGCCCGGTGCTAACTCTTTTGATTGCGGAATATCATCATCTACTTTTATAGCATAATATTTCCCTTTTACCCAATCGATAAAATTAGATGACCCCATGATTGAAGGCCATCTTCTTCTCTCAATTATTTCTGTTATTCCTTTGTTGTTTTCAACCGACATAAACTCTTTGTATTGTTTCAACCATTGTCTTGTATCGTTTGTCAAAATCGAAAATATGAACCGTTTATGTAACCATTCCCACTTCTTGGCCACAGACAGATAGCCCTTATGACTGCTCCATACATACTTATCAATTTTATCCGTTAGACCTGCTTTCAATGGGTTTCTGTGTATGTATCTTACCAGTTGCAACAGATAACTGTCACCCCCTACTAAAATTGACTTGTACCTGCCGCGAAACAAGGATCCATCGCAAAAGTGACGCCTGTTAAATCTCTGAGTATAGACACCATTAAGATGACGCATGCCTCTGGATATATTCGCATTAGGGGTCTGTATAAGAATATGATAATGGTTCGGCATCAGACAATAAGCGGATATGTGGAAATTCCACATTTCCGTGGTTTCAACGAGAAGATCAATAAACACCTGGTAATCATGCTTATCATGAAATATCTCCTCGCCTCTTCTGCCACGGTTCATTACATGATACCAGGCATTTGGATATTCTATTCTCAACGGCCTGCTCATAAAATTATACCTACACAATTAATACATATGAGTCAAGAGCAGACTTGACCCCATTTCGGCAATTGATTATCGACTTTTTATGAACGAAGTGAAGCACCAAAGCTTGTTGCCAGTCCGATGGAGGTTGTTGTTATGAGGGTTATTAAGCTTTTCCAGATCGCAATTGTAAGCCATGACTTGCCATATAAGAACTGATTCTTTTAGCATGATATAGGTCATCCTTATTCAATTGCTTAAAAATTTCGTCTATTCTTGAGTCGACTTTTTTATCCATGAATTTTTGAAAATGAAGTTCACCTGCCGAGTTTTCAATCTCGAAGGCAATATTAAACGCCTCTTCCCTTGAGGGAGAAGTCTCTTCGTATTTTTTGATTAGAGAATCTAATCTATTGTTTGTATCAATCAATTCATTTAAAACAGATGCTACTAAGCCATGTGGAAATTTGCCAATTGGCTCAAAGGTCTCTTTCGCGCTTCGAATTAAGGAGGCATGTCCTTTTTCTTCCAAGACCAATTTCCACCAAAAATCTGCGTCCTCCAAGAACAACTTATGAAACAGGAAATATAAATCAGCAGCATGCAACTCAAGCTTTATAGATTCATCAAGTATCGCGGCAAAATCTTTATTCATATTTTTTTTCTCATAACATAGATTAGACGGCCTATCAGCCGTAGTTAATTACGGCAATTTGCCGCCACATAATTATAAAATATCAACAATACAATGCGTTAGTGTTAACAATTGACCATACCTAATCTGAGGGTTTCAAATTGTGACAATCTTATTCGGATTCCTATCTGCCGAGTCGGCAACGGTGTTTAATGCTTTATAACACAATATAACATCCTTAAGATATTATATTTATAATACACTGGCGAAATTTGAAGCGCTCAATTCAGGAGGAAGATATTTGGCAAGTAATTTGGTTTTATTTCACATATTATTTATTAATTGTCAATATTTAAAGATAATCAATCGCTTATAATCAAGATGGAGTTAAAGATGAAACTGTTGGATCAGGTATATACGGATTGGATTGAAAAAGGGTAAGCCGGCAGGGATCAATATATGCCGTGAGGATTGACTTGAAATCGTAATTGTTTGGTGTTTTAATAAAACCAAATTTCATTTTCACCGCCCCAATGAAATTCGCTTCGCTTCTCATTGACATGAATTACATAGGGCCCTGATGCCGGGATCTACGTTTCACTCCGACAGGCAAAGGCTGGGTTCTAACTGCCCGCAGGGCATGTTTTCTTATTGTTTTCCGACGTCCCTGTCCCCGTTTAGAGCGGGGTCAACGGAAAACAATAAATTAAATAACCTCTGCGGACTCTGCGACTCTAATGAGCAAAGCGAACCCCGCTTTATGCGGGACAAGTGCGCGGTGAGCTATCGTATTAAAACGGTCAGCAGTGATATAATACTAAACTGAGCGTTTCAAATAATGACAGGGATATAAATCAGGAGCCAAACATGACTGAAAACGGAAAATTCAAAACAAGACTCGAAGAAATCAATCGACTGGCCGATGCCATTGAACGTCAACGATCAAACCTCCAGGAATCCGCAGCCATAGATGCCGGATTTCCCGTGAAAATCACCGGCACCGAGGTGGATCA
>DASQZP010001088.1:0-2721 GCA_035638655.1 Bacteroidales bacterium | reverse complement strand
TGCTATCGTATCTTTCAGCAAATGCCTTGTGAAAATCATCAAGCTTTTTAAGGAAAATGGGATCATCCCAGTCAGGAGTCCATTCCGGCGGTCCATATTTAGGGTGATCAACGCCCTTAGCTCCTGCCTGACGAACCCAGTAAGGTGTGGCATAACCAACCCCGTCGAGTTTGTATGGAACACTATTTGGTTCCCCGCCTGTTTCTTTGCACGTTATTCGGAACGAAATGCCATATCCCTGAGGGACATATTTCTCAACAATATCATCGATATAGGACCAGTTAAATACACCTTCTTCTGGTTCAAGATAAGCCCATGCTAATCGCAGGTAAAGATGATCCATGCCTGGAAAGGAAGTTAAATCATTATCGTCCTGAATGAGGTATTTCCCAACTCCATTATCAAGCATGTGATGATACCAGCCCTTGTCCGGATTAGCCAATGGCCGGACCGTATCCCATTGACTTAACAGGTTTGTTTTTTTTGGTGCAAAATTCTGATTCATCGAACATGAAAAAAGAATTCCGGCGAACAACAAATAGATTAGTTTGTTCATTTATTTTGATTTGGATTTCAATGATTATATTCCATGAATACGATGTCACAAAAAACTGCGAAAAGTAGATAAAAGTATAGCATTAATATTTTTGTTTATAATACATCTTATTTTAACATCAATATGCATTTTTCCATTACAGGCAAAACTTCATAGAATTCCAACTCAGCTTGTAAGTGAATATCAAAATTATCTTCTAAATTTTATTAGAAGTGCTTGTTATTGTCCAGAAGTGACAATTTATTGTTCTGGACCGGTATTGTCATTTCTTTCATATTTTCTGCTTCCTTTTTTTGCATGGTAGCTGTATACTTTTAAGTTAGAGGACTGCTTAATCAATTTGATAATGTATTTTTCAGCCATATATTTGATAAATGTCAAAAATATATTTGAGTCTGTAAAATAAGTTGTCCTTTGGATTCAGTCCATAAATACTGATCCTCTATCATCTTGAAAACAGGGCGTGATGAATATTGTATTGTCCATTTCAAATTGTGACCATTCATTAACCAGTTCATTCCAAAATCATATTGCAATGAAGCCTGATCGAGGGCCATAAAATTTTTCCACGAAAATGCCCCATAGGGCTGAAACCTGTTTTTCATACCATGTCCTCCAAACAGGTATCCTATTTCACCGCGAATAATCTGGCCTGTTCCAACTTCCCATTCAGCATTTCCAATTCCTTGTGGGAGGGCTGTACTTATGTCTGCATCAGATACATTTATTTTACCTGAAGAACGAATATAATTAGGGCCAAAATCAAAATTATTATAGGCTAAATATGAAGTTATTGCAGCGCCATTATTTAAGGGTATGTCAAGAAATGCATCAACTGCAAAACATAGGATATCAGGATAATTATATCCATCATTAATTTTTTCAATCATTGCTTCCGGCTGATAATAAAAACCTGCTCCAATATTTAGAATTTTGCTCCTCCCGAGGTTATTCATCGTAAGGTATGGCATTAATGTATTTTCCTTGTTGAGGAATTGCCAAAAAAAGTATCCCTTATACGCAAGATTATTATTTATTCTTTCGGTAATTTTATTTATTTGTTCATCCTCATTTACTCCATATTGAAAAGGTTTTACAACGGACACACGATAATTTAGTTTGCTGATTGTTCCTTTTGCATAAATCCCCAATTGCCTGCCAAATCTGTCTTGACGGCCTCCAAGCGGATAGGCAAATCCCGGATTATCAACAACAAGAAATTCCAACAATTTTGAATTATTGTAACGTGAAATTCCATTCCAGGTATTCAGGCCAAATCCAAGATGAAATTTTTCTTTAACAAGGATGTATTCAGTTTCAGCATTATATAGCGAAACCGTTGGCTTTCCGGGTAATTGGAATGAAATACCATCAGAGCCCAACATAGTATACATGAAGGCCCTGTCAAACAGATAAGTGTAAAAAATTGCCCTGGTGCGACGAGTTGCAATATCGAAATCGCCTCCCATATCATTACCCTGATCGTCTGGATTATTCCAGATGTATCTCGTCCAGATTTGATTGACAAATACGGCACCCGCGTAGGATGAGCTGTCTTCTGAGAGATATATCCTAAGATTGGGTATTTTTAAATTATCCTGAGCTGAAATTTTGTTAAACGTGAAAGCTACAAAAAGAAAAATAACAAAACATTTTAAAATTAGTCTTTTCATATTATTTCAAATTCATTTAAAGATTTTGCCATCGGTTATGCCATTTTATTGTTACGATTACAAACACTTATTGGCCTTTGTGTTTGTTACATTATTTGCAATTTCATTCCAGCGTACAGCGTATATTAACCAACTCCATAAATGATACTGAACATAGATGGAGGTAGCACCTTTTAAGGATTGCAAAAGCGCACGTTCATAAACTTCTGCTTTTACAGATATTATTTTTTCTGTATGGGCATTTACAGGGAATGTGTATATCAAAAAGATAACCATAAAAAAAAGTGAGCCGGATGCATTCATTGGCTTTATTTTGATCATTTGACTTTGCATGCTGGAGTTATCATTTTATTTATTCAGTTTGCAAAGGAAAAGTTACAATTGCATTAGTAGTTTACAGTGTTTTTGTGACAATTAGGAATTAGTATCAAATGTATTATATTAACCTGTATCCCTGGTTATCTATCCATTTCCATTTGGAATTAATAATAG
>DASQZP010001087.1:0-3359 GCA_035638655.1 Bacteroidales bacterium | reverse complement strand
ATAAAACTAAAATAGTAGTATAAGCATTTCAGAAAGATGCAGCCAAAATTTAATTAAAAAACAATGTAATTCTCCGGGTTTATAGGTGTTCCGTTGTGCCATAATTCAAAATGCAGGTGTGGCCCGGTAGTAAATTCACCAGAATTCCCAACAATTGCAATTGCTTCACCCGCTTTTACCTGGTCACCAGTAGATTTAAGCAGTTCAGCATTATGTTTATAAACTGAGATATAATTATTGTCATGTTGCACCTCTACTACATACCCTGTCTCAAGGGTCCATTCAGCCATAATAACCGTTCCTGTCATAACTGATTTAACAACGGCGTTGGGAGCAGCCACCACATCAACACCGTAGTGTCCGCCACCAGGATTAAAGGCATTGGTAACAATCCCACGCAAAGGAGTAAAAAAATGCAGACTTAATTGCTTATCCTGATTGCCTTTGGTATCATTAACTGTCAGATTATACTGTTCCTCACTCTCAATACGGGCACGTAGCAGTGAATCCTGTTTCGATTTTTTAAAAGTTATTTCTTTTACTCTTTCCGGCTGGTCATTCTCAACCTGCACACTGTCATCAGGAGCCTTTCCACTTACCAGGCTGTTAATATTTGCAAAATACTGATCCCTGATCTTCAACTCATTTTCCAGAGAGTCAACCTTTAGGGCATTCATCACAATGTTCCGTCGCATATTCCCGTCAGGGTAACCTGGTATAAATTCCCTTACCGGGGTATAAGCAATAATTGAAAAAACAATCCCGATAATCAGGATGGCAATTGTTCCGATCAGGGCAAGCATGTTTAACCGGGATAGCTTAATGTACCAAACCTCTTCGTAAGTGTTGTCATTATAAATTATCAGACGATACTTGTGTCGTAGCCTGTTGATTAACTTCTCTTTTTCTTTGGTGGCCATGATTGATGTGTAAAAGAATATTCGTGCAAAGATATAAAAGTTTTAAGGGAAGAATGCCCCCTCTGCAATAAATTATATTTCAGCAGGATCATATAAGATAATACATCCGGAATGCTTTAATATCTCAAATACCGGAGATTATGGACAGACACTAATTAATCCGCCACTTTTACTTCAACAGGATCACTTTGCCACAAACCATGTTTGGTGCAGGTTGCCATGGCTGTTAGGTTCATGCTCACTTTCGGAACAATATAAAAATCCACTTCAATATGAGAGGCTTCATTCCCCATTGTTCCGGGTGTAAAATGGGCTTCGGCAAGAAATGTCTCTCTGTTCCAAAGCTGTATGTAACTGATAAAATGGTCCGGGTCATCAGGGTGCAGGTATTCTTCTCCTAACCTGATCTTTACTTTGAATTTTTCTCCTCTTTTTACCTCATTATCACAAATCACAAAAGGAGTATGACGGTCAAAATAATCTTTTCTGGCTTCTTTTTCTTCTTTGCTGATATCGACTGGTTTAAAAACTCTGGGCATAATGTTTTCTTTTTTTGCCTCAAAAATAGTATATTTTTTTTGACAAACTAAAAACATTGTATATCTTTGCACCCACGCAAGAACAAATGGTTTACCACATCATTTTGATTTAAGTCTTTAATTGTTTGTTCTGGTGAAAATGAAAGTTCTTAAAACATTAAAAATATATTGCGGGGTGGAGCAGTTGGTAGCTCGTTGGGCTCATAACCCAAAGGTCGTAAGTTCGAGTCTTACCCCCGCTACTAGAAAAAGGCAACCGGTTTGGTTGCCTTTTTTGTTTTATGTTATTTATTCCTGTCGCTTACTCTTTGGCCACATAACCTGAATACAACCAGGCAGCACCTCCCAGGGCGGTATCTTTAAGCAAACTAAACATAGCAGATTGGTCACCTGCTGCCATCGCGGGTATATGCAGGACTATCACAAAAATAAAAAGCATGATACCCAACAAAAAGGTTGCCCATTTGTCCCATACCCGGATCATCATGCTGATGGAAGCCCCGATCAGCGCTATTCCCGTAAGAATAGTCCAGAAAGTAGCGCCCGGCATCCAGTTGGGAATGAAACTACCGATTTTACCTGTATAAATTAAATGATTTAATCCAAAAACAAGAAAAGGAATTGCAAAAAGGAATCTGCCGATGGTTCTGGTTAAAAATTTCATAATGCTTAAATTTTAGGGTTAATACTATTTAGTGTCTGTCCATAATGTCCGATAACGGCGTTGTTGAACATTTTGATCCGGACACTTGAATTTATTGATGAACTCTATTTATAATTATTTAGTGCTTTTATCTACCCTGATGTACCACCTTATAAAAATTCCAGTATTATTAACAATTAAAAATCAGCATTGTTCTTACAGGCAATTTACCTAAAGAATTGATAAAATCAAATTTTGTCAAAAAGTTTAATGAAGGTAAATCTCAAAAAAAGCGCATTCCCGTTTGGGAATGCGCCTGATAAGGGAGACCAATAAAGGCCTATCTCACAATACTGAATCTGAAATACAGCAGACCATTTTTCCCGTAAATCTTCAAAATATAGGAACCCGCAACAAAATCAGTTGTTTTAATTCTGTTTGCAGTTCCACTCTGCAAATTTATCTGTTTGATCATGCTACCCGATGTACAGACAATAACAGCTTTCTGCAAACCTGTCTCTCCGGAGGATGCATTATCAACCACCAGATAATCGCTGGCCGGATTAGGATAAACCATCCAACCTGAGCTAATTTCAGGCTCTGTAGCATTTACAGTTTCCACCATACTTTCCGCAGCAAAAGGAGAGCCCAGGAATCCGTTATCAATAGCCTGCACACTCCAGTAATAAGTGTTTCCACTTTCAAGCCCTCCTATAATCCACTTTGTGGTGGCCCCAGCATTTCCCGGATGTACAATTTTTCTAAAACCATGTTTTCCCGCAATTGGACTTAACACATCACTTTTCCCTGTTGAAGTACCAATTTTGAGATTATAGGTTAAGGCTGCCTGAACAGTATGATCATCGGTTGCATCATCCCACCTGAATACAATGCTGTCATCCCTTACCTCTGCTGCCAGATTCATGGGCGCTGCAGGTGGTTGATTAATGACCTGAATATTATTTCTGTATATCGCTGTCACCTGTTTACCTGTAGAGGGAGAGAAACCTGCCATCAACAGGTCAGGGTCACCATCATTGTCATAATCCCCCCAGGCCAGACTGCTTCTGCCAAGATCAACCAGCGGAATACCTCTTTCCTCAAAAATGCCATTATTGTTGGTATAAATGCCCGAATAAGAAGTGAATGTACCTGTATTACCGGTTATTGCCAAATCAAGATCCCCATCATTGTCGTAATCACACCAGGCGGCATCTCCGCTGCAAACCTGTTCTATATCAGCCTGAATATTTGTAA
>DASQZP010001086.1:0-7612 GCA_035638655.1 Bacteroidales bacterium | reverse complement strand
TAAAAAAGCAAAACCCTCGCTCAACTCCGAACCCTTTTTAGGTGGGGAATACTAATGACCCTACCTGGGGAATATTCGTGACCCCGGGGTGGGGAATACTAATGGCCCGGGGTGGGGAATACTCGTGACCCTCGACAATATGAACTAAACGGCCAATCCCCGGGGCGCTTGACGAACCCGTGATGCACCGGATTATGATGGATATAATAAATTAACCTATTGTAATAAATATCCTTGATAACGGGTTTTCGGTTAATATTATCCAGGAATAAACTCCCTTGTCGATCATATTTTTCATTATAGGATTTTGCATAAGAAATGAGAAAATTTTTAAACTGGTTTGATATCAGATCCGCAAAGTTTTGAAAACTTTGCGGGTCTTTTTTTTAACTTATCTGCTTGATCGTACCGAAGCCCCGCGATACCGCCTTACCCAGCCCGATGTAATCGGGTAGCACAACATTCGTGGTGATCACTCCTTCGAAAGCAAGCATCCGATTATTTTTGAACCTGGTGCTTTTTTCTTTGAAGGAACCCTTTACGTGAATCTGATCATCTACCCATAGCCCCATGTCTTTAAAAAACGACAGACAATTGCCGGTTACAATGCGCTCCAGCAGCTGCTGCCGGGCCAGTGCTTCCCGATCCTGGTATTTTTCATGGTTGGATTGGTTGAGCGCCATCCAAAGCGTCTGAAATTCGTAGGTGCAGGATGCATCGGTTACCCCGATCTCAAAAGACCCCGATTCGATATTTTTCTGATGAACGGGGTACTTCTTCCCGTCAATATCCAGTTCTTTGATTTTTAAAAATAGTTCCGGCAGCAACTCGGCGCCTTCCTTCACGCCGACCAGCAGGGGCGTGCGATCGATCACTTTATACTGCACCTTCGGATATTGAAAGCGAAATTCCCCGTTCCCCATATGATTATGAAGTAATTCCGATTTCTCTTTAAACAAATTGCCAAAATACCCGCGCAGCTTATGTGCATCGCGCGTACGCAGCTCGATTTCAGGGAAGCGTATGATGGTTTTGGGGATGGTTTGCATATTATTGCTTTTCATACCCGCAAAGTTTCGAAAACTTTGCGGGTATGTAATATTTAGTTTTAATATCCTCGATACCTATCAAATTTTGAAAATCTGATAGGTCTTTTTTTTAAAGTATCATTATAGCATCCGTTTTTTGATCTCGAATAAATCCTGTCACTTCACCGTAAAATTCATCCACTTCACTACGTGACACGACTAAAATATTTTCTTCATACTCATTTATAGGTAACAATTCGCTCGTATAATAGTGGGGCACTGATACAATATGTTGCTGAAAATCCATTTTATAAAGACGATCAAATTCTTCTCGAGAAATATCTCCAATTATTTTTTCCAGGTATTTTTCTCTCAATATGGATGCCTTTTCATCTCGTTCTATGAATACCGAGCGATATAAATCGGATTCTTCGATTATCCTAAACGCTGAAACAGAATAATCTCTTTTATCCTCAGAGTCGTACTTTAACGATTTAATCGACTTAAAATATTCCCGGGACGCTCGAAAGGAAGAACGATCTGATATATCATTAAAATATTGCTCAATGATTTTCAAATAATCAGACTCCAGAATTATATCTTTTTTCTCTAATACTTTTAGAGCTTGCCGATAGGTTAGCTGTCCATATACCTTTTGACATTCCTCAAAATCTACAATATACAGAGGCGCATATTTCCGATTCTTATCATTATTCCTATTAATTCGTCCTGCTACCTGAATGATAGAATCTACGGGTCCAACATCCCGAAACCCCATATCAAAATCCAAATCGACACCAGCTTCAACAACTTGAGTCGCTATTAAAATCGGAGATTCCTCTTTTTCAATAGCTTTTTTAAGCTTTTTAATACGTCCCAGCCGATCGGCGGGAATAATATTAGTGGACAAATAGTATACTGCATTATCAAGATCCCTTTCTTTCAGATAGTTTATTACTCCTTCATATATTTCAATGGAACGGTTAACAGTGTTACAAATAATGAGACAACTTTTATCAGTCTGCCATCTTGAATCAAATATTTCTTCAACAAACTGAATATCCTTTTCATCTTCATTCCCGGTTAAAGATTCCAATAAGGGATGAATAGCAGTCCGCTCAAAAAGAGAAAATACCTTTTCATGAGAGGTTAACAGTTCTTTAGGATGAACGGACTCACCCTCATTTTTCAAAATCTCTTCCTCGGCTAAATCAAAAATCTTGGGCTTCGTTGCTGTCATCATAAGAATACGGGCATCCAAAAATTTGGATACATAAAACAAAGTAGCCCCAATAAATGGCATCTGGTCCAGTCGTAACGTTTGCACTTCATCCAGAATAATAATGCTTCCTGCCAGATGATTAAACTTTTTGAGCAGTTTATTGCGATTGCTTATAACTGTTTCAAAAAATTGTACAAAAGAAGTGATCACAATATCACTCTGCCAGGTATCCAGTGTCATCAACTTTTGATGATAACTATCGCTTTCGTCACCTGAATCTTTTTGAATGCCAAACACATCGGCGAACTGGTAATGGCCTAATATACGGCTGTTCTCACCGGCCAGCGTTTTTTCATATTCATTTATAGCCTGTTCAATAATGTTGATAAAAGGGAGAGCATAAATAATCTGGGGTTCATGATCCTTTTCACGCCGTAGTTTAGCCTTTAACTTCAAAGAAAAGTCCAGTGCGGTCATAGTTTTGCCAATACCCGTTGGAGCTGTTAAAGTAAATAGGTGCTGATCAAGGATATCGTTATCCTCGAGGTGGTGAATAACCTCTGCACGGCAGTAATTTCGCAACTCATTATTACTAAGACCTGCAAGGTCTCCAAAACCTGACAGGTCTGGTACGCCAAACCGTTCGTCTACCCAATAGTCATTAAGTTTCTTCAAGGAATAAACAGAAGTATCGGAAGCATCCAGTTTATCTGCCTCAATTAAAAGCGAGAATAAGTAATTTATTAAAAAATAATCGCTTATATCTTGTTCCCTTCGTACCCAAGTTATAGCCTGTTTTCTGATTTTATTTTCATCTAAAAACTGTAGGAATTCTTCTATCTTTTCAATCTTTAAATCATGCTTGATCGTTTCAATAGCAGGCGCAATACTTTTTATTTGCTCTTTAAATATTAATCGGGATTCATCGTTAATTTTTGAGGCAATATTATATAAATCGATAAGCTGCAAGTGATGATGAAAAATTATATACAGAGCAATAAGAGCATTCTTCTCATTTTCATCCTTCAAAAAATTATAAGCGGCATAACCACCAAATCGAGAATGTTGTTTTAACTTAAAATCAATATTCTCTTTTCGGAGCAAATAATTCTGAAAATACCCAGTGTATTTTCCGATGTCATGGAAATTTACGATTACTTTTAGGAGATGCCGAAGTTTATCTGTAGCCTGATCAAAATTAACCCCATTATAAAACTGATGAAGCGCCTTTGATTTTACACCTTCTATGTGGTCCTTTAAAAACTTGCTCCCCTCTATCTCTCCCGCTTCAGTTTCTCCGCTGTGTGAAAAGTATTTCATATATCCATGAACTGAATATTAAATGATTCTTCTTCAGCATCTATGTGTAAGTAGGTACCATTAATACAAACACGTAGCGGCAAATTAGTAATCGAAAAGAGTAAACGATTCATCTCTTTTACCTCACGATTATCATTTTCAACAAAATCCCCTGGCAACATATCCTCTTCTACAAAGCTATACTGATCATAATCATCTTTGCTGAATTCTAATTCATCTACCACAGCTGATGGGATAGCTGAATTCAGCAGTATAAAATCGTCTGTGGTCTTTTTCTGGATATTTTTTTCGCCATAGAGTACTTTATTATAAAGGGTTGCCGGGAAATTAGCGGGACCGAGCGACAGATTATAAACCGGCTCGTTATTTAGAACCTGTTGTTTAATGGCTTCAAAAGTTTTACGGCCGCTTTCCTCGGCAGACAAGAATACTTGATAGCAAACTTCTCCTTTAGCAATATTATGCGCGCTCACTACTTCAAAAGGCGTTTGAATATGTCCCCGTTTGCCTCGAAAATCTGATTCAAAGCTTTTGGAAATATCTCCGGTACTTTTAATACTCAAAAAGTTGAGCCGTTGAAAGCTTTTCTTTAGCGGGCTAAGAACCCGAACTCCAAAATGAATATGCTTCGAAGATAGCCGTTCGTAATAAGAGTCTTTTTTCCATCCCATAATAGCAGCCGTTAACCCCATCAAAGTGGTACGTGGGGGAATAGAAAAACTGAGTGCCGTATTGTTGGCATAATATTTCCTAAAATGGGCGAACCTACCTTTAACCTTAAAACTGAGAATTTCCATCAGTAAGAAATTATACGCTATAATGATATTGATAAATCAGGTGCGCTACGCACAATCACATCATCAATTACATCCTGATTATCTTCTATTAGTGCTTGTAACTGAGAAGTATCGAATTCAAGATCTTTAAATGATCGTACCTGTTTACTACTGATCCCTTCTTTGGGGGTTGCCTCTACGAAGTTACGCAGGTCGCCAAACTGCCCGTTTGTCACTCCATCTTTATATCGTATTTCTACATAAAGTTTGGGATATTGATTGAGCTTTGAACGGGTGGGCGAAGCGGGAATACTTTTCCAAAGGGCATCCCGAAATGTTTCCACATCTTCTTTTTTTAGTCTAGTCGTTTCTGCAGCATGCTGGTTAATCGTACCATTAAATGCCAATAGGCTATAATGGAGTCGGTAATCCTTGCCAAAAGTACTGCTGTCATCATTCATAATGGTTACGATGGAGTCCGAATCAATAAGCTCTACTTTATTAAGCGAATATCCCCAATTTAGCTGAATAGGACCTGTATAGGCTTTGGTAAATCCACCTACAGCAAACGCGCTGCCAAACATCCGAATATCAATAAACTTTTCTTTTACCAAGTAGGCTAATAGCTCATAATTCACGGACTTATATTTTTTCTTATCTGTAATAGTTTCCCAGACTTTTTCAACGTCTCCATTCTTTTCTTCTATTACTTCTTTATATAATTCCAGGCCCTCAGCGTTATCTTTGAAAGCAGCTTGCAACTCCTCTTCATCATCTATTGTGCGCCCTACCACAGCTTTGAGTTTGGACTCTACACTTACTTTGGAATCCCCTTCCATATCTACAAAGATTACCTCTTCTTCATTGATCATTTTCAGATAATCTCTTATAAACCGTTTGACTCGGGTATCTGTTACCAAATTTGTTTTCGTATCGTAATCCATGCGGGGCTTATTTTCCTGATCAGGATCGCCATTGGGATTACACTTGCTGGCTTCATAAATGAATAGAAAATCTGAAGAGTGTTGAATCGTATCTTGAGACATAATTAGTCGTTTTTAGAGTTAGAGTCTGCTTGTTTTACAATACCGAAGGAATAGCCGGTCAGGATAAAAAAGACTGCTTCCTGTGGATTCATATTCCAATGTTCAAAATTAAAATACTGGCCAAAATGAGAGTCCTTAAATTTTACCTTCTCAGGGTGACCATATTGTTTTGCTTTTTTAAAAAGGTCCACCCGAAGGCGGACAATATCATCCCGGTCCATGCCATTGTAATTGACCTTATCTATAACCGTCTTATTTTTGTCCTTCTGTAAATAAGTCACCGCATTAAGCATCTGTCCCAAAAAGAACATCGCTTTTTGTTGATCATTAAAATCCATCCGACTAAAGAAATTTTCAATTTTTTGATCAAAATCGTTAATCATTTCTTCTGCCGTAATTGTCTCTTGTTGTTCCATATCAATAAGGTTTAGTTTTTTAAGTACTTGAATAAAGGCCAGATACTTGAATACACAGTCGCGAACAGCCCAAGTAAAATAGTCTTTTCGATTCCTGCTCCCCTTCCGCGAATAATCGTACACATTAGTGTAACTGTTATATTTGCTGAAATAGTGGCATAAAATCAATTCACTGAAAAATTGAAATAGCTGCTCATTTTCTATTTTTCGTTGCTCAAGAATAGCTTTAAAAAGCTGGAGTGCCACATTCTTTGTTTCTTTTTCTTGTCGTACCGGAACAAGACCATAAACTGTATTTAGATTAAAATTGCTGGCTTTCCCATACTCATTCTTTACAGATTCCCAGTTGACTACATCTGGCAGCTCTCTAAACGCCCAGTCAACTTCACGAAAGGTTTTAATCAGTTTATTTAAAAAGGGCTCACTTACATCTTTAATTTCGTTTAAAGTTTTGAAGGACTGACCATCAGAATGTATGGCAATAAAATTTACCCAATATATTTCTTCAGACCATGTTGCATACGTCTGGAAAATCTCTTCTGTAACATTAGATTTAAAAAGGAGATCACTTTGAGTCGCAACCTTTTTCAATACGAAGTCTATCTCAACACTTCCCCAACTCGGAAATTCCGGAATAATTATATGAGGTTCTCCGGCAATATTTGTTCTCATATTTTCTCTTACATAACGATCCCCCTCTTCAAGCAATCGCAAAGTTTCTTTACTTACTTGAAAATTTTGAGCCAATTTTTTTGAATCATATTGAACAGCATAATTTAGGCTTGTACCCTGAAACATTTTAAACATACTTTTTCTGTCATCAACCGACATCTCTACGACATCATCTTTAGTTTCTGTTGTTACATAACAAAAGCCCCTTTTTCCTTCGTTTGGGAAGTATTTTTCATCCCGAAATTCTTTGAACCCTTCCACTTCAAATATTGGGGTTGGCTCCTCAATTCCTAAAGATGTGTCTTTAACTTTTAGATAGGCAACTTCAATTTTTGAGCTTGAGGAACTAAACTCTTTTAGCTGCTCAATGTCGAATTTATCTCTGAACTCAGACAACGAGAAAGCTTTTTCCAAAATTTCGTAAAACTTGGTACTCTTTAACTTTGAAAAATTTGAGTCAACATGTTTTTTAAAATCTCCTATTTCCTTACCCTCTTTCCCAAATAAAGCCTCCTCTAAATAATAGAGATGGCCGGCATCAACAGCTAAATACGTCTTATGACTTCTTGCACTAAATGTGTTGAGAAGCATTATTTCTTTTGGAGTTTTTTTTGAATCAAACTCGCTAATATTTTCAGTATCGTAATAAATTTTTTCTTGATCTAAGTCTATCACGATGGGTAAAACAAGGGGTGTATCAGATTCTGGTTTTAAATCCATTAACTCTGTTTCAAGCAATGAAATACCCTTACTCTGCCATTCCCCTATTTTCAACAATGTATCAAGCATATTTATATTATCATATGAATTGAATAATATTTAATAAAAATAAATTTACTGCTAATAACAAATTTTATTAGGCTTTGAAGTTTAAACTTGATAATATACAATAAACAAACATTGAAATTTAGGCTTTGGTGTTTAATAAATTTCCTTAAAAACAAGGCTTGAAATCCACGCCCCGGTAGCTCAACGGGATAGAGCACGGGCATCGAAGCCTGGAGGTTGCAGGTTCGAATCCTGCTCGGGGTTCCCTTTTTCCTCGTAATCCACCAAACCTTGGAGGTTTTGAAAACCTCCAAGGTTTTTTCTATAATTTTAGCTATCACCCCCGTCAGCTGGTGTTGATAAT
>DASQZP010001085.1:0-2500 GCA_035638655.1 Bacteroidales bacterium | reverse complement strand
GTCATTAAGATCAAATGTGTTAACAAATAAGATTTATCCCAAGTTTACGTATAGATCAGGTTAAAGATAACTTTATTAATTTAACGTGAGGTTTGGGTAAGAATGGAATGAGATCCTCAAAGAAATGAAATGTTGCGGATTTTTGAATATAATAAGGCACATTTCATAGAGACCTGTCAGTCCCGAAAGCTTTTGCGGACTGACAGATCTTTTCCTTATCTTTAATTCAAATTTAATGATCTAAATCATTTATAATTTGCAGCATTCGCATTTTGGACGATTTAGTATAAAGTTTGAGAGATCTAATCCAACATCTTAAACGAACCTCACGTTAATTTAGCGGTAAGTAGTCTTATCTTAACGTGAATTCGATATATTTATAGATTTATTTTATTTCATATCTACATTTGGAAGATCATTCACCCCAAAAAGGGTTCAAGATGACGCTTTTAAGTGATGTTTTTTAAACCTTAACATCTTCTTCGTCCATTCGCGTCATTTCGACCGGAGGGAGAAATCTTCAAAGTAAAATATTCATTTCAAGACGCTGTTTTTGAGAAGATTTTATTTCAGACTAACGATATCTTAATGATCAAACTCAAGAAATTTCTAAAAAAATTTTATTAATGATATCTAATATTGTATATTTAGGACTGTTCTGTCTTAAATATATTTATTCATGTATTATCAAAAGAATAAATACCCCATATGGAAGATCTCGTATCCGGTCTTAAAATCGGTATGGGATTTACCTTCTTTTCTTATACGATATTTATCAAAGAACATTTCTATTCCTTCGTATAATGGTATAAAAAAAATTAAATCATCTTGGTTCCCAACCTATATTTATACCAAAATTGATGAATTTAATTTTAAGCTGGGCACATCGGCATTGCCATCTAATAGTAAAATTTATGTGTGGGTTTTTATTTACACCTATTTAAGACAAAAAACTCTTAAATATAGATCAAATATAAATATAAGATATGCGAACACTAATATCTGAGATACTGATAATACTTGCTGCTTTTACATGGGGTTGTTCTTCATCATCACAAAAATCAACTTCAAACAATCAAAAAAAGCAAAAGCAAAACGTAGAGAAAACTCAGAATGGTCTGACATCCTTTCAAATGAAAAATGGAATAGGACCTATCAAGAAAGCCATTCACCCCGGGCCATTGAATAAAAAATTAGCGGCAAGGGGAAAAGAAATTTTTCAAAATAACTGTACAAGTTGCCATAAAATAGGGCAACGTTATGTAGGTCCCGATCTGGAACAGGTTACCAGCAGAAGAACCCCCACGTATATCATGAATATGATTTTAAATCCTACAGGGATGACCCAAAAGCATCCTGTAGCTCATAAACTGCTGGAAAAGTTTGCAACTCAGATGGCAAACAGGCATCTCACGAGAAAGCAAGCCCGGGCTGTAGTTGAATATTTTCGGTCAATTAATTCCGGGACTAAATAGGAAAAGTGGAATAGTTAAATATCTAAAAATTAAATGGAGGCTAATAATGGCATTCCCCAAAAAACTGAAACAATTATTTATAAGTCTGATATCAATCACCGTGTTTATATTTGTGTATAGTGGTTGTTCCTCAAATAAAGGTCAAATTGGTAATAAAAGTGCTGCTGAACAAGTTTATGTACCGCCAGGAAAACATGATAAATATTACAGTTTTATGAGTGGTGGGTGGTCCGGAGATATTTCCGTATATGGCATACCCTCCGGTCGTCATTTGTACACCATACCAGTATTTTCTCAGGCTCCTATGGATGGATATGGCTTCACGGAAGAAACGAAAAATATGTTAAATACATCACACGGTTTCATACCGTGGGGCGATACACACCATGTACAACCATCGAAGACACATGGAATGTATGATGGTCGTTGGATTTTTGTGAATGATCGAAATACTCCCCGTGTAGCAAGAATTAATTTGAAAACTTTTCGTACAGATGAAATTATTGAGATTCCGAATACGGCTGGGCAGCATGCTTCAGCATTTTGTTCCTCCAATACGGAATATGTTTCTGCAAATACGGAATATAGTATCCCTCTGCCCAAACCCTTAGGTAATGGGGTTGATGTTCCCATTGATTCATATAAAAAGAATTTTCATGCAACGTGTACGATGATTAAAGTCGATCATAAGACCGGACATATGAAAATTGGTTTTCAAATAGAAGAACCACCATTTGATTATGATTTGGGTCGTTTCGGCCTTGGCATGTCTAAAAATTGGGTATTTTATACATGCTATAATAGTGAAGAAGCTCATACCATGCTCGAAGTGAACGCATCCCAAAAAGACAAGGACTTTGTACTAGCTATTAATTGGAAAAAGGCGGAACAGGCTGCTAAAGAAGGAAAAGGTCGGGTAATAACAACAACCTATGATCATAATTTACGTGACGCCAGAACAGGAATTGTAAATACAGATGTTGAACATAAAGTTCGGGTATTGGAACCATCTGATTTAAAAGGGG
>DASQZP010001084.1:0-2611 GCA_035638655.1 Bacteroidales bacterium | reverse complement strand
TAAACAGGATGGTATAATTATCGTATTTTTCTTCGTTTAAAGATCAAAGGCCCGGCAGGAAGTGAAACCTGTCAGACCTTTGATGGCTTCCGGGGGAGCGCGTCCCCTGGAACAGGATGCAAGTTATGAATAATAGAGATTTTTTAAAAATATATTCCGGATTAACCAGTAAACAGAAAATGGGAATAAATTAAACGGTTTTTATCCATCATACAAGGATCTACAACCCAGTGCTGAAATAATAACCGCTTTAGGATTACAAATATAGCAATCCAAACCTTAAAATAAAATACCAGGAGACTTAGAATACTCATCCTTCATTAACTGCAAAGCTTAATCACAATTAAACTGTAGGAATTAATACTTTTATAAAAGTATAATTTTGGTTTGGGTTCAACCTGGATTTCATTTGTTAATTGAAAAAGTAACTTATATTTTTACAGCTTTGTAACAGAAAAATGCAATTTATTATGTCAGATTTCGAAGCCATCAAAACAGTATGTGAAAAGAACACCAAATGGATCAATGAGGTGTTTGAAGAATCTATAATGCATCAGATTATTGAAAAAGAGAAACTTTTTCAGGAAGTAAAAAATCAATTTGCAAAATACAGTCATATCATTGAGGACCTTGAGGAAAGCTCTTATGTTCACCTGATAATACAATATTATGTACACCGGATTTTAAAGGAAGACGGATTGATCAATAAGTATCTGGAGAACGGAATGTTCAGTGATTTCAGTGTTGAAGACCACAGATACATTGATCAGCTTATAAAATACCCGTGGAAGTTTAGTTTCAGCATCATATTAGATACACCTTCGGAAGACTTTTACCTGATGGAAGATGTATTCACCGGAGAAACATTGCTGCTTTATTCAAAATCAGTATCGAAGTTACTGGAAACCTATTCTGCCCGGTTATGGTTTAACCTGATTGGTTTTAACGGGGCATGCTGGCAAAGTTTTGGACCTGTTTACAACTACCAGGCATTTGACCCGGATGATATCTATTTTTTCACTACCGAATTGAATCCGCTGAAAAATATTGAGACTGATGAAGAAATAATGGAAGATGTTGAATCAAATCCTGTGCCCTATATGATGCTGATTTCAGGTGGTTCATTCCCTATGACGGCTCATCAAAATGACCTGCTTATTCAGAATGCCTCGATTTACGATCAGGATACTTTCACTACCAAAGGACTGGGAAAAGATTTTATTATTGAATACAATCGTAATGTTTATAAACTTGCGCTGAAGGATTATGGTGAACATCCTCATTTTTCCGCTGCATATTATGATGAAAAGAAAAAACAGTTACTGCTTAGTGCAATGACCGACCGTGGATTTAAACAACTGGCAGACCGGTTAAATCAATATGGATATGATTTTCCTGATGAATCAGATATACACGTTACCATCGCAATGCTGATAACTGCTTCGAAAATTTTAAAGAAAAAGATCAATGTGAACCCGTACGACCACTTATTTACTAAAAAAACAACGCCGGCGGATAAAGAGATGACAGATAAACTAAACAAAATGATTTCACTGGCGTTACCTGCCCTCAACGCAGGAGAAACACCCGATTACGATATGCTGGCGCGTGAATCAGGATTGATGAAAGATGAAATAACAGACCTGCTAAAACAAATATCCGGTAAAATTGATAATCTTAAAAAATAATCGGAAAGGTTAATCTTGAAATTTAAATAAGGCAATATTAATGGTTTCGTTCTTTTATTTTCTATTTAGAAATCATAATGTCGTTTCTTTGGAGGTATTTTTTTCACTTCTTCAATATTACTGATAATCTGGTTTAAGGTATCCATCAATTGTTCCATTTCAGGAACATTCCCAAACAACAGATCTTCCAGTTCATACTCATCACAACCTTTTATTTCTTTTGCTAACTGCCTTGATTTTTTAAGGAATTCGCCTTCATTCTCACAGTCATATGAAAGTACTCCGAACTGTAAAGTCAGATCATGCGACAGCTTCTCTGCCTCAGCGATTATTGCAGCATATACTTCTGTTGAAAGGTCATCGGTATCCATATATGTAATGTTTGTTCTTTAAAAAAGGTATTCATTAAGCAAGAGTGCACTTCATTTTTATGTTGCAGCCTCCAATTCCTTACCAATTGCCCTTATGCCATCACGAATTTTCAAATATTTATCCTCACTTGCGAAAACCAGCCCTTTATCATACTGACGCAATAAAGAGGGATTTTCATTAATAGCATAAGCTAATTGAGAAATATTCAAATAAGGAAACTCTTTGAAGTAATATTTTAACATATAGGTGAATGAAAGGTTAATGTTTTTAATGCTAACAGATTTTAAAATACCTGGTAATTCCAGATTTGACTCATGGCAAAATTCCATAAAATCGATTAATGCCTCTTTTGCATTTTCTTTTGCTTCATTTAATGTTTCTCCAAAAGATGTTACAGAATTCAATTCCTGATTTTGGTACATGATCCCAAACCCATCCTTACCGGGTTCAATAACCACTCTTAAGGTTTTCATAATTCGTTATTTTTTGATTTGATTTTAAACCTACTTCGTCTGTATACAAAAAGAACTTATTTAATTCCAGCCTTTTTT
>DASQZP010001083.1:0-5239 GCA_035638655.1 Bacteroidales bacterium | reverse complement strand
CCAGAGCAGCGGCATTGGCATCGTTGGTGAGACGAACAGGAACATCATAGTATTTGTTAAAGTGATCAGTTAAATTTACAACGCCCTTCCACTTCAGATTAGGAGCATATTCAATGGTTCCTTTATAATAGTTACCATTTGGTGCACCAATACCAATGCCTGCAAGTTTTATATCTTCATCAATTTCATTTTTGCATTTTTCAAGCTCCTTGTGAAGATAGTCCATGTAATCATCAAGATTTTCATATTTATCTGTTGGAATACTTCCTGATGAAAGATTGTTTCCCTCCCGGTCTACATAGCCAAATTTGGTATTTGTTCCTCCAATGTCAATTCCAATTACTACTTCTTTCATAATATATTATAAGATTTACATATTTCCTGTAATTTGTCAGTTTACCAGAAAGTACTTATTTATACCTATAAAAATGCGCAAACAAAAAATCTAAATCCCTTGTCAGAAAAACACAAAAAAGTGATCAAAAACATATCTCAATTGTTAAAGATGAAAAGAGATTTATTTTTTCAGTAATTGACCGGGATCCTTTTCCTTAAAATTTTCAGAGTGTAAAAGTAATATTTTTTCCTTTTTGAGATAACTCATTTTGCTGATTTTAAGAATTCAAATTAGGGAAAATTGATCTTTTTTAAAACTTTATCTGAAAAATAATGGTTAACTTAGCTCTCTGTATTGTATAATGACGGATTGGGGGTTAAATGCTTGCTTACTGATCCTTAATTGCAATGTATTATTTGCCAAAATCAATCATAATGAAAAACATTATTGTACCAGTAGATTTTTCAGAAGATTCATTAAAAGGGCTGGATCTTGCCGTTTTAATTTCCAAAAAGTTAAAAGTGAATATCCAGATGGTTTTTGTTCAAAAGAAAACGGCCGACTACTATCCGGGAACCCTGGAAAAAGATGCGCATAAATATGCAGAGAATAGATTTGAACAAATTCTTGAAGAGTATAATGGAAAACTGGAGAATAAATCCGGTCTGAAATATATTATCAAAAAAGGGAAAATATATGAAGAAGTTGTCAATCAGGCACAGTCTTTTGAAGACAGTATTATAACCGCGACAACTCATGGGGCTTCAGGATTTGAAGAGCTTTTCATTGGCAGCAATGCTTTCAGAATAATTTCTGCCACCGACCGTCCGGTAATTACTATTACCAAAGGTGACGTGCCCGAGAGCTTTAATAAAATTGTGTTACCCATTGATATTACAGTACAAACCCGGCAGAAGTTACCAATGACATTTGAGGTGGCTAAACTCTTTGACAGTGAAGTACATGTTATTTCTGTTGCTTCATCAAAGGGAACAAAAATACAAAACCGGTTAAAAGCATATAATAAGCAGGTGGTTGAATTTTTGACTTCAAAGAATATCAAAACAGTTTCCGACAATGTATATGGAGATAATATTACAGATATTACCCTGAATTATGCTAAAAGTATAAAGGCTGACTTAATCTCTATTATGACGGAACAGGAAACAAGTTTATCCAATATCCTGCTTGGCAGTTATGCACATCAAATGCTGAATAATTCTTATATTCCTGTAATGAGCATTACCCCGAAAGAAATGCGTTTCTCAAACGGATTTCAAACATTTGGTGCTACCGGGCTAGAAGATACACTTTAGAATTGTTGTTTTTCTGGTAATGTAAAGCTGTTTTTTAAAGAGGATATTGCAACAGAATGGAATCGTAGTGTGTTTCTTTA
This sequence comes from Bacteroidales bacterium, assembly GCA_035638655.1. GTDB lineage: Bacteria > Bacteroidota > Bacteroidia > Bacteroidales > DASQZP01 > DASQZP01. The sequence goes on along the minus strand of DASQZP010001083.1, from coordinate 3,506 downwards.
TAAACTTTGGTTGCTATAAACCTTAGTTGTAATATCATTTAAATTTTTCTTCCTGTCTCCATTAATACGTGTTTTTAATTCTTTTCGAAATTCGCGGGCTAACAGTCGTTGTTTTATTGAACCAGGTATAAGATTACCGAGAATAAACAATCCCCTGTTAATTCTGCCCGGAATTATTACTCTCTTGCCTTTTAGTGTTTCTTTAATCGATAGTATAGCCAGATTTTCCGGAGAAATTTGGGTTACGCGTCCTTTATATCCATGTGCCTTAATACGAGTATGTGTGCCCTGATTAGTTCCAACACCATTTGGACAGACCACACTTACCTGAACAGGAGTATTGCGCAATTCCTCACGGATTGACTTGCTGAAGGATACCACAAATGCCTTTGAGGCGGAATAAATGCTTTTATACGGGATGGCATAGAAAGCTGAAAGACTTGCAACATTAAGTATAAATGCTTCAGGTAGTGTTTTCATATGAGGAATGAAAAGATGGGAGAGGGTCACCAAAGCTCTGATATTTAGTTGTATCCTGTCATCGTTATATTCGATGGATGATTCTTCGAAGACAGAAGTACCGGCTACTCCGGCATTATTAATCAGCATATTTACCCTGAAATGATTTTCCCTGCACCACTTATATACTTGTTCCGGCGATTCTGGCTTTCGCAGATCAGTTTCAAAAGTATGCACCGTAACCTGATGTTTTTTCATAATGGCTTTTCCTGTTAAAGCCAGCTCTTTCCCGGGTAGAGCAACCAGTAACAGGTTCATTTTTCTTGCTGCACATTCGAATGCCAATGCTCTTCCTATTCCTGAACTCCCACCGGTGATCAGTGTATAATACTTTTCATTGTATAGCATATTATGTTAGTTTGTTTTTAACCAAGCAAGCGTTTTCTTTACTCCAACCTCAAAAGGGGTTATTTGATATTGCAGCTTTGTTATTGATTTACTAAGATCTGTTTCAAAATTATAATTAAATTTCTTTACCAGACTTGTGGTAATTAGTGGGTTCTTTTTTGATATTCCTGCCCATGTCATCATGACAGATGATGCTGCAAGCATCAGGGGCAGAGGAATATTGATCATCCAGGTATTTTTGCCGGATACCTGACTCACTACGCTGAAAAGCCTTTTATAGCTTAAATTTTCCCCGCCAAGAAGGTATCTTTCTCCGGGTTTTCCATATTTCATTGCGAGTTCATGACCTGTTACCACATCCTCAATATACGCATAATTTCCGACTGATTTTCCATTGCCAGGTAAAAAATGCCATTTTCCCTCCTGATACATTTTTATCATTCTTGTAACACCGTTACTCTCGCTCAGTAATCCTGGTCCGTATACTCTTGTGGGGTTTACAATGATAATCTCTTGACCTTGTAGATTTCTGTCTTTAATAATGGCTTCTACGCTGGCTTTCGATGCTTCATATCCTGAAAAAAATGGAAGGGGATTCTGTGCGTCCTCATTTACAGGTTCTTTGCCAGATGGGCCAAAAACCCCAGCAGTAGACGTAAATACAATCTTTTTCACACCTTCAGCGGCCGCTGCTTCAAAAACATTTTCAGATCCATTTACATTTATTTGTTCATAAATTTTCGGATTCCTGGCCCAAACTCCGGTATAACCGGCAACATGGAAAACCTGACTGCATCCTTTCATAGCTGTTTTAAGTGTTTCAATATTCGTTATGTCCCCCTCAAACAGATGAATATTTGAGTGCTGCAACAGCTTTGTCTTTTTCTTATCCCTGTATAAAGCATGTACAATAAATCCTTTGTCTGCCAGACTTCTAGCCAGAGGAATGCCAATAAAACCTGTAGCTCCTGTAATGAAAACCTGATTATCGTTCACTTTTAAAATCTGTATCTTAATTAATAAATATCTATTCTGCGATTAAAACAGATTGATTATAATCTTTTAAGGGGTGAAACTCATTTCCGGATGGTATTTTATTGAAAACCACTCGTTAGACAAGGCTAATAGTATATGAGTCAAAAGAGCAACCCATATTGTACCGGTACTGACTGTTGCAATACATAGAATGATTCCAAGCGGAATAGCACCAATTGCCTCATTCAGTCCTTTGGGCACATGTACAAGTGAATAAATGGCAGTATTTATTGCTATGGCAGGCCATGTACCTGTATATATGGCTGTCCCGAAAAGTAACCAGCCACGGAACATAAATTCGTATCCTGTTAAATAGGCGATCCAGCTCAATGCACTGGTAATTATCAATCCTCCTGTCCATTCTTTTTTTCTTATTTGCGGGTATTGTTCAAGATTAGTGGGCTTACGTGCCGCAAAATAGTTCATGGGTATAATCAAAAATCCCAGGACAACCACCCACAACAAGCTCTGGTGGAAATGAATAAAAGATAATCCAAAATCTGAATATTTTCCATTATAGAATATTAGGATAAGGAGAAGGGGAATGAGGCCGAAACTTCCGGCTCCTAAGACGCGCCTGAACATAACGATTCTCAGCCGGCTTTCATCCTGCCTGAATTTTTCATCAACATTCGCGCTCCAACCTGTGAAATGATAAATCAAAAACAGAATTGTTGAGGACAGGATTGCAATTACAGGTATTAGATAGTCTTCGTTCCAGGCAAAAGATAGATTCATGACTCCGTAATTTTTCACTAATATATCTATTTTGAGGCTTTTTGAACATATGCCACTTTACATTTCTTAGAAAAAATGAACATTTCATTTAATTTCCGGGTTAATAATGCACTTATAAACAGAAAAAACCTTGCAAAATAAAGAGGCAATCATTGCCGGTGCGGGTATAGGTGGAATAGGAACAGCCATCAGGCTGGTTGTTTTCAACCGGCATCCAAATCAGATAGGAGGGATTGCAGGATTGTATCTTGTAGGAGGCAGCGTTCATCCGGGAGGCGGTATCCCGTTGTGCCTGGCTTCAGCCCGAATAGTTGCTGAAAAAATCCTGAAGGAATGAAAATTACTGGTATGCCGGACAAAGCTTCGAATTGTTCTTCCCTTTCCACCCTTGTTTCTCCTCAGTACATCCGAAAAGTAAATTCAATCCAAACCGAAAACTAAAAGTTCGTGCACTATATGGCCAAATGAGATTACTGTCTGCCAGTTTTACCCAACGCAGTGGAATATTATCAGTTACGAAATAAAATTGCGTTCCTTTGTTTCCCAGTACCAGTGCGGCACCCAGGTTCATCAGGCTGTTGTTCATCGCCGACCAGGAGAGACTGCCTGTTACCCAGCTTAGCGGCCGGGCAGTGGCTGAAAGCGTTAGTGAAGTATGTACCTGTCCGCCGTAAAACTGAGTATGGGATACCAACCCTGCCTGATAATGATCATTAATTTTATACTGGCCTGAAAGGAATAGTTGCGGGGACAAAAAGGTAAAATATTTTTTTGTTGAATTATCAAACTGAAAACTATTGCTGATCGAATCAGTTAGCGCCTGCAGCAGATTTGTCTCTCCCGGATTCTGAAAATACTGATTTAGA
>DASQZP010001082.1:0-3105 GCA_035638655.1 Bacteroidales bacterium | reverse complement strand
ATGAACAAGTCGGAATACTCCATGAACAAGGGCCGGTTTAAGGCAACAAAAAAACCTAAAGCGAAACGGAAACGGAAACGGAATGCGCACAGGAAGAATTACCGTTAGACGGGTTCGCTCATAGCAGGGGCTTCAGTCTTTCGTAACTGGCATTCCTGATTGATCGGGTGAAAGTTATGGGGTAATGGTGTCAGTGTATGAATGTATCTAAAATCTAATACCTCAATCGCTGGCATCATCAATACGGGCGGCCGTTCCCGCCTAAGCCGAATTTATGGGCTGTGTCTGCCGCATGTATGATATCACGTTGGGTGAGGAAGTGTAATATCTCTGATATTCACCATAAAACAATTGAATGCCTGGGTGAACATCTTCAAGCATTCGGCAACATGTTACGCCGATATGTTCAGTTTCGTGCCCGGATCGTCCTTAAAATCAGCAATCTTCACAATTACAAATTTTCACATTTAAACGAAACACAAATAAAATGAACAAGTTAATGGTATTAGTGGGTCCCATCCGATTGAGAGTTACTACTTTTGACCAATCCTTTTTCTTACAGTTTGTTGCAACCCTATATCCGGACATCACCAGTCCATCCTTCAATCCTTGAAAAGCAACCTTTTTTTGGAAGCCGTTATCTCATTCAGGACCTTTCAAACTATCACTAAAAGTTAACATATTCGTGAGCCCCGTATAAAATATACCCTGGCTGCCAGCTGTTAATTATTGTTTCCTTTCATAAATAAATTTCAGTCCATGGTATAAACTCTGATAAGGCACATGTCCTTCATTACCATAGTTCACATATTTACCTGTAATATTATCTTCCGAATTAATCAAAAAAGAGAATCTCTTGATCTGAGCATCCATTATTCCTTCTGAATCCAGAAAATCCTTTTCCCCATTTGTCATGAATATTTTTACGTCATGTTTTGTATCTGCCTTCAACATTTTATTTGCCAATTCCGTAAAATAGTCTTCACAATCAGGAAATCCTGCACTACAAGCAATATATGAATCAAAAAGACCTGGCTCTTTTAAAAATGAGTAGATTGTAAATACAGAACTAAGAGATTGTCCGCATAAAATCCTGTCATCGGTAGTCCGATATTTGCTGTCAATATGAGGTATTAACTCCGTTTTAATAAAGGAAAGGAAGTCCATGGCACCAGGCTTAGAGCCGGAAAACGTTGTCTTAACAGGCCACATATCTCTATTTCTGTCCGTATTTTTTATCGCTATCACTATCATATCTGACATTATCTCCTCCCGAAACGACAGGCGTTCTACAACACCGACAGTCTCAATGAAAATATCCAAATCACCATCAAGTCTGTATAAAACAGGGTAACTTTTTTTAGATTTACTGTAATCGGAAGGAAGCCGGATCATAATCTTCCTGTTCTCATCAAGTATATGGGAATATATGGAATCCTGAAAACCTATAATTATATCTTGACTTGATAAGGGTGGAGAACTTACGAAACCAATAAGAAGCATTAAAAGTGCTTTCAATCGATTGGCTGTAGTCATGTCAAGGTCTGTTTTATAGTGTTGGCCACGTTAAATGAAACGTAGCCAACCAAGCATGATCATCGTAAATAAAGATACATAATTTTTCAGAATTGTCACATTCTGAGTGATTGTTAGTGACAATGACATCTATAAGAAGCTGTGCGCAGGTTTGTTTGTTCGTCTGCCAATTATTTTTCACCGGACATCACTGATTTCCAAAATAAACATCAAAGCGGTGCCAAGATCCAAAATGCCATGCAAAATTGCAAAGAAAATGAATAGCGAAGGTCGATAAAAAATTGACACTCCGATTAAAACAGCGAATGGTAAAAATACCAGTGCCCGATACATAATAAAATGGATATCAGGGATAAATGGCAAAGTACAATGCTGAACAGAGAGAAATACGATTGGAAGTAAAACGGCTAACCATTTAACTTTTAACTGTTCTTTGAGTTTTGGCATGAGATACACAAAATAAGTAGCTAATTCTGAAAAGGCGATAGTCACAGGAAAAGCGATCAATAGAATGTAAACCAACCATTTTTCAATCGGTCCAAACATCATGTCCGTTGGAACATTTGGATCGCCCCATATTAGTATGCTCAGGAAATACCCTGGTATAAAAACCACAGGCACTGAAACAATGGCTAATCCAAAGAATACGATAATGTCTTTTTTAATGCTCGCCCTGTGAAAGGTGAATATACTGAAATATGTATTCCCATCCATTTTGAACAGAATGAACAATAGTATGATACTAACAATGTTTGTAAGAGTGGCTGTCAGCAACCAGTATTTTTCAGAGGCTTCCCATGCATTGACTATCAGGGCAATACTGGTTTGAAAAACCATAAATAAAACAAGTCTGCTGACAAGTATTAAATATGTCATCGCATTTGACGATTTAATTGTCCGGCTGGTTGCGAATGTAGTCATTGCTATTTCATATTTTTATACATTGTTACCGTCTGGCCTTTATTAAGGCTCATCTGTCAATGACGTGCAAAAACGTATTATAGATCACTCTTTCTGAATAAGTTGCAATGCATCCAATCGTATTCGTGCATTCTTGATTATCATCGTTAATAGTCTCTGTTCTTCAATGGCTGTTTGAATTTCGTCGTGCCTGATGTGCTGGTTCATTTTCTGAAATGCTTTGAGTCTGCCGACTTCATGATCGAGTGTAAGATTCATTCGTTGCAATCCGTTTGTTATTGCCCTGGCAGCAATTTCTTTAGCAATTTTAGTAGCTTCTGAAATCATATTGGGGAGTATCGTTTCCTGCAGGGTTTCATTTTCCAGCAAAGCACCTGCCTGACCAATTCTCAATCGTTTATCCATCAACTCAGCAGAATATGCATCAGTCACATCCTTGCCGGTATGATCTACTACAAATCGTAACGGTGTATTGGGAAGGAAACGGTCAACATATACGGATTGGCTGCCCGCTGTTTCAAGAACAAAAAGCAACTCAAGTAACAAACCGGGACTACCAGTTCCCCGAAGAACTCCATAGCTGGCACTTCCGGTTGTTGAACTTAACACCATGTCGACAGCCTCTGTAGTCATAGGATGATCCCAACT
>DASQZP010001081.1:0-8755 GCA_035638655.1 Bacteroidales bacterium | reverse complement strand
TCTTGAGATGACACAAAATTCAATGAGGCTGCCATGGACCCGTGAGGAGGTTGATAGCAGATTACATACCATCATGAAAAGTATTCATCAGACATGCGTGAAGTATGGGACACAACCGGATGGTTCCATTAATTATGTAGATGGTGCGAATATCGGAGGATTTGTTAAAGTAGCCGATGCAATGATTGCCCAGGGTATTGTCTGATCCTGATGTGTCATAAAGCAACTGCATAATTCTTTTACATCGCTGTAATATGGTGTTAAAAATTGTAAGTTTGCACCCGGAGTATTGTAAAAAGAAGAATTATGCAGTTTGTTGATACACATAGCCATCTCTTCCTTGAAGAATTTGATACCGACCGGGAAGAAACGGTAAGAAGAGCTGTCAGCGAGGGAGTTGATAAAATATTATTGCCAAATGTTGACAGTGCTACCATTGATCCGATGATGGATCTGGTAAAATCTTTTCCTGATCATTGTCTTCCTATGATGGGGTTGCATCCAACCTCGGTTGATAAAAACTATCTTCAGCAACTGGAAATTGTATCCGATTGGTTACAAAAAGAGAAATTTTATGCCATTGGAGAGATTGGAATTGATCTGTATTGGGATAAGACTTACCTGGCTGAACAACAGCAAGCGTTTTTAAAACAGCTGGAGCTGTCAAAGCATTATAAACTACCTGTGGTAATTCATACCCGGAATTCTTTTCCTGAAGTGTTTGAGCTTATGGATAAAGAAAATGATTCTTCACTCAATGGCGTTTTTCACAGTTTTACCGGTAACATCGAGGATGCAAGAAAGGTAATTGGTTATGGTTTTAAAATTGGGGTGGGAGGTATCCTTACTTTTAAAAATTCCGGACTTGACAAGGTACTGGCAGAGATTGACCTGCAACATGTAGTGCTTGAGACTGATTCGCCCTATCTGGCTCCTGTCCCCAGGAGAGGCAAAAGAAATGAAAGCGCTTATATTCCTCATATTGCCAGAAAGCTGGCAGAGATTCATAGTGTTAGCCTCGAAAAAGTAGCAGCTATAACCACTCAAAATGCTTATGATTTATTTCAAATAAATAATTAATGCCAACAAAAGAACGATCGATTTTAATTATCTACACCGGCGGGACCATTGGTATGGTGGAAGATGAAGAAACAGGAGTACTTATCCCTTTTAATTTTGAACAGATATCCAAACAGGTCACCGAACTGGCACGGATGAACTGTCATTTGTCAACCATTACTTTTGATCCTCCCGTTGATTCTTCAAATATTAATCCGGATACCTGGATCCGGTTGGCTTCGATTATTGAAGAGCAGTATGCTTCATATGATGGATTTGTGATATTACACGGCACTGATACGATGGCATTTACAGCTTCGGCACTTAGTTTTATGCTTGAAAACCTGGACAAACCGGTTGTACTAACCGGGAGTCAGTTGCCAATAGGGACACTCCGTACAGACGGCAAGGAAAACCTGATTTCTTCTATTGAAATTGCTTCTGCATACAGGCAGGGTGATCCGGTAGTGCCCGAAGTTTGTATCTTCTTTGAAAATAAACTTTTCAGAGGGAACCGGACAACAAAAAGCAATGCAGAATATTTCAATGCTTTTGTTTCTGAGAATTATCCACCACTTGCCGATACAGGTGTTCATATTAGATATAATTATACTAATATTCTGTACCCGGAACAACGAAACAAGCTTGTTGTGCACAAAAAACTCGATTCCAGTATTGCTGTACTGAAAATATTTCCGGGAATTCAGCCTTCTGTAGTGGATGCCATGTTAAAAATACCTGGTTTAAGGGCATTGGTACTGGAAAGTTTTGGATCGGGCAATGCCCCCAATCAGCGATGGTTTATTGATGCATTAAAAAATGCTGTGGAAAAAGGGCTTATTATTGTAAATGTTACACAATGTCTGGCAGGCAGTGTGGAGATGAAAAGGTATGAAACAGGAATAGAACTGATGAAATCAGGAATGTTAAGCGGATATGATTCCACCACCGAAGCGGCTGTAACTAAGCTGATGTTTCTGTTGGGTGTTTATGATGACCGTGATTTAATTAAAAGTAGTTTAAATAAATCCTTGAGAGGTGAAATAACTATTTTATAAATATATTTTTAAAAAAAAAATCGTAATTTGGCGGGCTGAAAAATGAGGAGAGATGGCCGAGTGGTCGAAGGCGCACGCCTGGAAAGCGTGTATTCCGTGTGAAACGGGATCGAGGGTTCGAATCCCTCTCTCTCCGCGAAGGTTTTTTGCAACTTTTTTCATAAATTTGATATTTTTATAATAATTTTAGAATCATTAAATTCGTTAATAATTAAACAAAAAACAGACCATGAAAAATTTATTAGCATTTTTAGCAGTATTTGGGATGCTTATATTCGGGGCATCAAAAATTGCAGTCGCGCAGGATAATGGAGCAGATACTGCCCAGACTACAGCTGTTGCAGGAGACAGCGCCGCTATGGACAGCACCGCGATGGATACCGCTGCTATGGCATCTGCAGCTCCCGTACAGTCAGAAAGTCAGAAACCTACCTCTTTACATAAACAGGTAAAACAAAAATTTATTGAAGGTGGTGCTTCATTTATGGGTTCAGTTTTGCTTTGTCTTATCTTTGGTTTAGCACTTGCCATTGAAAGAATTATCTATCTGAACCTTTCTACTACCAACACAACAAAATTGCTGAACAAAGTTGAAAATGCCCTCAATGAAGGTGGTGTTGAAGCTGCTAAAGAAGTTTGCCGGGATACTCGTGGTCCTGTTGCCAGCATTTTCTACCAGGGTCTCGACCGGATCGATGAAGGTATTGAAGTAGTTGAAAAATCAGTTATTTCTTATGGAAGTGTGCAGATGGGACTGTTGGAAAAAGGTCTTTCCTGGATTTCTTTGTTTATCGCTATCGCACCTATGCTTGGATTTATGGGTACAGTAATCGGTATGATTCAGGCATTCGACGCTATCCGTCAGGCTGGTGACGTATCAGCTTCACTGGTTGCAAGTGGTATTCAGGTAGCTCTTATTACTACAGTATCAGGTCTTATCGTAGCTATCATTTTGCAGATCTTCTACAACTACATTCTTTCTAAAATCGATTCTATCGTTAACTCTATGGAAGATGCTTCAATTTCACTGGTAGACTTATTGGTAAAACACACTCGTAAAAACGCATAAACTATGTCATTGTCAAAAGGAACATCTATTTTATTATATATCCTGATGGGAATCTCAGCAGTATTGGTGATCCTGTTCTATTTCGGCCCTGTTGTTCCGGGTACTGAAAATACGAGCATGGAAGAACCAAAAATAACTGAAATCATTCTCAGGTGGGGATATTTTCTGATGGCTGTTACCGCAGCGATTACAATTATTTTTTCAATTGTAAACATCTTTATTAATCCGCAAAATGCCAAAAAAACCGGTTTTGTCATTCTGGGGGCGCTGGTACTTATTATCATTGCTTATACACAGGCTTCTGACAAAGTAATGTCCATTAACGGCTATGATGGACCGGATAATGTTCCCACTACACTTAAAATTGTGGGTACAGGATTAATAACTGCTTATTTGCTCGGAGCATTGGCTGTAGTGTCAATCATTTATTCCGAGATTGCGAAATTATTTAAATAGTCTTTGTATCACTGCGCTTCAATGGATTCTTTTCTCTTGAAGCGTAGTTGATTCAATACAAAAATTGTTAATATGGCTAAAAGAGAATTACAGGAAATAAATGCAGGATCTATGGCGGATATTGCCTTCCTGCTGCTTATTTTCTTCCTCGTTACCACTACAATGGATACTGATACCGGTATCGCCCGTAAATTGCCTCCTATGCCTGAACACCAGGAAAAGCAGGAAAATAAGGTGAAAGAACGCAACGTATTCATTGTGTTGATCAACAAAAATGATCAATTACTTGTTGAAGGCAAGCCAACAAAAATTAATCAACTCCGGGAAAAGACGAAAGAATTCATCGTGAATCCTCTGAACAAAGAGGATCTGCCGGAGAAGAAGACCATAGATGTGCCGTATTTCGGACAGTACCAGGTTACCAAAGGGATCATCTCCCTGCAGAATGACCGGGGTACTTCATATAAGTCCTATATTCAGGTGCAGAATGAGTTGGCAGCCGCTATTAACGAGCTCAGAGATAACCTCGCCATGCAAAAATTTGGTAAGAAATATGAAGATCTGCCGGAAGACCAGGCTGATGCAATTCAGAAAATCTACCCAATGGCAATCTCTGAGGCTGAACCCAAAAATGTTGGAGGATAACAGTTATGTCTAAATTCAAAAGAGGAACAAAGAAAGGAGTTGGTGCAATTAATACTGCTTCTCTGCCCGACATTGTTTTCATGTTGCTTTTCTTCTTCATGGTTACAACGGTGATGAAGGAAACTACATTGAAAGTAAATATTACCCTTCCGGGGGCCACCCAGATTAAAAAGCTCGAGAAAAAATCATTGGTCAGTTTTATCTATATTGGTGAGCCTACCAGGGCTTATCAGTCACTTTACGGAACTACGCCCCGTATTCAGCTTAACGATGCATTTGCAAAAGTTGATGACATCCGCGATTTTATCTCTTCTGAAAGAGATGCCATGGATGAGAACGACAAAGCTTTGATGACTGTATCACTTAAAGTTGATCAGAACACCAAAATGGGTATCGTTACAGATGTGAAGCAGGCGCTTAGAAAAAGTAATGCCCTTAAGATCAATTATTCAACCAGAAAGGATGATAGCTTCCTTAAATAGGAACTATTCACATAATTTCATTAAAAAAGGGAGCCAGTGTGCTCCCTTTTTTAATGCCTTTTTTACATTGATTCTAATTCGATGTCATCTTTTTACTTAATAAATAGTCCAGTACAAACCAAAGGATCAGTGAAATTAAATAGATGAATATACCATACAATGTGGTGATCATCGAAACTTTTAATCCACTGTAGACTAACCCGGGAGAAATATCTCCGGCCCTTTCAATGGCTGAAAAGGCTTCATATAACCCGATCAGTTGTCCAAGGATACCTGTTATCATTGCAAACAAGCCGATTGACCGGATGTGTTTCAGCCTCATTTTAATTTTCCCGAATATCAGTTCCTCGTTTCTTAAAACAGGGAGTGCCTGATAAATTGCCCAGGCAACCATCCCAATGAATAACAGGGTAAGAATGCTCATAAACAGCGGTCCTCCCATAAAAAAAATCTCTTTCATAACATTTTATTTTTTTGTGATTACTAATTACAAAATTAATGATCACAAGGGGTTCAAAGCAAGGTCGAATCCGTCCATAATACTGCTGTCTGTCGACAATTTATTAAATTATTGAATATTTTACTGTAATTTGACATCCTGTACAATAATACTACTCATTTTTTTTTCTCATGAAGCAAAACATCACAAATCCGCTTTATCATTTTATCTACTGGCTGCTGGTAATTGCCATTTTAACATTGATTTTTGGCAGGTCCTGGAAAAATAGCGAAGCTGCTTTTTTTTATATCGTTTTTTTGTTGCCCGTAGTAATCGGCACATCTTATTTTTTTAACTTTTTTCTGGTACCAAAGTATTTGTTGAAGAAAAAGTATACTCGTTTTGCCCTCTATTCCTTTTATACACTGGTAATTTCCTTATATCTGGAGATGATTGTGCTTACTTTTTCTTTTATTTATCTCGTAAACTTCAATATGAGGAACATGGGCCCAAATTCCTCAGATACATTGTTACTTGCCGTTGTATTATACCTGGTAGTTTTTCTGGGGTCGTTTTTGTTCCTGACTCAGCAAATATCCCTACACCAGCAGGAAATCAGCAAGCTTACCGAGGAATCAGAAAAAATGAAAACCCCTTTTCTGGAGGTAATGTCAAACCGGCAGTTAAAACGTGTTCCTTATAAAGATATCCTATACATTGAGAGCCTTTCTGATTATATCAAAATTGTTACCATCGGGAATGGTGAAATAATCAGCCGGGAAAAAATCAGTAACATTGAAAAGAAACTCCCGGATATTTTTTTGCGTATCCACCGGTCTTTCATTGTACACATAGAAAAGATTACCCGGTTTAATTATGATGAGGTTGAAGTGGACAACATTACATTGAATATCGGACGCAGTTATAAGAAACTGGTGCGGGAGAGACTGAAATCCATGAAATGATCTTCATGTCATTATTATGTAATCTTTTTAAAGTGGTAATAAAGAAGACAGTCAGCAGGGTGATTAATTTACAATAGTTTGTGGATTATCTTTATAGGGCGTTTAAAAAATTATATTTGACCCTGATAAAAATATCAAATATTTTTATATATTTGATTCAAACCTTTATTATTTAACTACTATGAGAACCAAAACTATCTTTCTGTCGCTTTTCTTTTTCAGTTTGATCATGTTTTCCTGTAAAAAAGACAAAACAACTGAACCTGATCTGTGTGCTCAAAGCTGGGCAACTACCACTCAGGATGAACTTACAAATTACTCAAATGCTATTATGACCTATGCACAGGATCCTACTGTTGCTAATTGTGAAGCTGTCAGACAAGCCGCCCAGGCCTATCTTGATGCTTTAGAGCCTTACAAAGATTGTGCTGTGCTCACCGGTCAGCAAAAAACAGACTGGGAAACTGCCATCCAGGAGGCAAAGGATGAAATTGCAAACAGTACCTGCGAGTAATGAATAAAAAAATAACTCATTCTGCCTGATTTCAGACAGAATGAGTTATTTTTTTGAATAATAGAATCTACTTAAAATTAAAATATACTTTAAATCCTGATCCTCTGCCCTTATTCTTACTGCCCACCCGATAAAAGCTAATGGCTTTAAAATCGGGGTAATTGTACCATCTTATAAATACTGCTGTATCGGTTTGTGAAGGTGACTGGTAATTAAGGCCAAATTTCTCAATATTTTCAGGTTTATATCCAAAGGCCGGCTTATGTACAATAATTTCTGCCAGCCTGCCTTTTACATACCTGAATTCAGCCGAATCAAGTTTGTAATACAACTGCACATATTTTTCTCCGTTGATAAATCTTTTGTTAAAAGATGAATCGGGTTGTGTGCCCACGATGTGTATAACCTGCTGAGGTGTGTTATTTTTCAGCTCGGTTACATTGAATAATCTATTGTTGTCCGATTGTGTGCATCGCTGACTCAACAATGCTATAAATACCATCAGACTGATAACTGTCAGAATCTTTTTTTTCATCATTATTATTATTTAGAGTCTGTTAATAAAGTTAAGTGTCCGGATCAAAATGTCCGGGAACAAAGCCTGTCCCGTTCTAAACGGGAGCGTGCAGAAATTTTAATCCGCAGTATACTAATGTATATAAGGAATTAAAATTTTTGCAATAACGCAGTTATCGGACATTTTGGACAGACACTAATTAAACAGATATTTAAGACTTACAGAAAACTTCCTGCCTGTTGTATATCTTGTTGTATAATAAACCTTGTCTGCCAGTCCGATTTGTTCTTCATAGGGTGAATTCAGGAGATTTTCAGCACTGAATCTTATATCAATCTTATTCAACAGCTGTTTCTTAATGGTGAAATTCAATTCCGGTCGGGGCTGCAAATAAATTGAGGGCAGGTCTACCTGGTATACAATCAGCCTTTTTCCGGAAACATTGAAACCAATGGCTGATTCCCATACATTGTCCCTGGAGGTATACGTGATACTGGCGTTTACCACGTATGGAGAGAGGTTGAACATTGGCCTGGTTCTACCTGGTGAATTGTCCCAGGTTGAAATGGACTGAAATTCTGCATCAGTAACATTCACATAAGAATAAACATAAGTTAAGTTGGTGTTTATTTTGAAGTTATCCAATATACTGAAGAAATCGCCCAGGTTTTTACGTAATTCAAATTCAGCGCCATATAACTGAGATTCTTTCGCATTTTTATACTGGAACTGACTTCCGGATCCGCCTGCACCCGGTAATTGTGCATTCTCGATTGGGTTCAGGAATTTTTTATAAAAAAGACTCAGGCCGAAATAGGCACCAGGAGCCGGGTATTGTTCCAGCCGCAGGTCATAATTATTAATCAGGGTTCTTTTCAGCCTGGAATTTCCGTTTTGTATATAGCCTCCCAAAAAGTCAAAGGTTGCAAGTGGTGAAAATTCCCTGAATGAAGGTCTGGCAAGTGTACGCGTAACTGAAGCCCGGAGATTTGTTTTTTCATTTATTTCATAAGTAAAGGCCAGCGAAGGCAGAAAATCACTGGTATTAATCTTTCCTGTTGTATCACTGGCAGACCTGAGAAACATAAATGTTTTTTCAAATCGCACACCGGTTGTAACCTTCACTTTGGGAAATACATACATATCAACCATTGCGTATCCTGCATAAAGTCTTTGGTAAGCATTGTAATTATTGTCCGGATAGCTGTAAAACTGAAGATGGTTCTTCAAATCGCCGTTTACATACCCAAGCAATGAGGGAATAAAGAAATCGGAAATATTACCGGAAACATAGAAATTCCCGGCATCCTTTATACTATAGTCATACAGATTTTCCTGAAAATCCCGGTTTTTGTAAGTATATTCTCCGCCAAATTTAATTTTGCCTTTATTATCTGTGTTATTGTTAAATGGTAAGGTAAAATCAATTTTAGAATTGCTGGTAAATTGCTGCATATCTCTGAAATACCTGGAAGGTTTATCGTTATTTCCAAAATTAAATGAAGTATCAATTCCGTTCTCTGCTAAGCTGAAGTTATTCCGGACAAGTCT
>DASQZP010001080.1:0-3683 GCA_035638655.1 Bacteroidales bacterium | reverse complement strand
CAGGCGATAAGCGCCAGGCTCTGTGCTATATGTGATTTCCCTGTCTAATGTAAAATTTTACATTAGACAGGTAATGTAAACTATATGATAATGTAAAATTGGATGTTCTTCATTATCTCTATATGCTGAAAGATAATTAATTACGCTTAAAACAACTTTACATTATATTTCTTCCTAATTGAAGCTTTTCAACCACTCCAGTAAATTGTTATTTTCAATCCATGCTGGTGTTTCTTTTTTGATAATGTTAACATATGCTTTCTCTATCGCCTCTCTTTTCTGCTTTGAATCAGCCCGTGCATATACTTCAGTGGTCTGAACTGATTCGTGCCCTAAAAAGTCTCTTATATATACAAGGTTTACACCCGCCTGAAGTAAATGCATTGACTTCGAGTGCCTCAGCGAATGACAACTTATTTTTTCAGGGATAAGACTGGGGTTTTTTATTCTTGCCATGTTGGCATATTTTTTTAGGATACTATTGATCCCGGCACGGGTCAACTGCTCTTTACGGCTATTGTAGAATAAAGGGTTCATTCCGGCATGGGCTTCAAGGAGTTTATTTTCAGTCATATATCTTTTGATATGCACTATTTCTTCTTCCAATAAGGGTAAAATTCTAACCTTATTGCCTTTGCCGATAATTTTAATTGTATAGGGTTTGTTAAGACGAATGGAAGAAGGTTTAAGATCACTAATTTCCTGTACCCTGGCTGCACAGTCATACATTAGGGCTAGCATTGAAAGGTCCCTTCTGCCTTTATGGGTTGATGTGTCTGGCTGTTCCAGCAAAAGTTTAATGCCATCAATAGTAAGGTAATTTATGACCCCTGTTTCAGCTCTTTTTGTTTTTATTGAGAGTATTCTTTGCCATTCATTTATATTCTCAGGATGTTGATACTGAAGGTAGCGAAAGAAGGAATGTAGTGCGGCAAGTCGAACATTACGTGTTGCGTTACTACATTTTCTTTTTGACTGTAACCAGTCCAGGAACTCAACCACACTTTCTTTGGTGATATCCTTAAGTTCTATTCTACTGACATTTAACTTTCTTTGCTGTTCCATGAAAGAAATAAGGAGCACATAAGTGAACTTATATGATGAGATTGTATTGGCACTCATGCCTCGTTCTCCTGGAAGATACTTCGAGAGGAAGTTTGTCAGATTCCTGGAAAAATCAGTTGGTTTCATCATTTCCTGTATTTGTATCGATGTCTGGGAACACACTGGAACAAATATTGGATGTTTTTTTGATGAGATCCGGATACATTTCAGCAGTTAACCGAACATACTTGTCGGTGGCTTCAAGAGACTGGTGCCCTAAATATGTGGATAGCAGAGGTAAGGCGTAATACAGATCCAGTTCAGACTCAGACATAGAGACCAATGAGTGTACACTGAATGTATGCCTTAGATCGTGTAAACGGGGACCATGATCTCTTCCACCATAAGAGATATTTGATTTGTATAAGATTTTTCTAAACCAGCAATAAACAGGGCCCCGACTCATAGGTGAACCGTTTGGTTTTATGAAAAATCTGCGTTCTTTTCTAATTGACGGAAAAAGATCTCTGTACTTCCAATAATCTTTGCACTCTTTTGCTAAAGAGTCTGATAGCGGAACCATTCTTTCCTTCCCATTTTTACTGTTTCGCAGTACCAGGTAATTATCATGAAGATTGATATCTTTGCACTCTAATTGCAGGGCTTCACTGATTCTTATTCCAGTACCATATAGGAGTCTTATTAATAGTGGAATAGAGTATATAAATGATGTATGGTTACGAGAAGGAGCCAACTCATCACAGGTCTTGAAGATTGCCTGCATCTGATCCCTTGAAAAGATATATGGTGTATGTGAACTTTTAAATTGTGGGAGTTTTGGAATAAATGATTTAAAACCAAGATCACTCAAAAAACGGGCAAATTGTGAAAGGACTTGTATCCTATTATATCTTGTCTTATCGGATTCGTTTGGCTTTTGTATACAGTATTCATCGGCAAGTTCTTTCGTGACAACAATTTCAATTACGCCCTTTTCCAAGGCTAGAAGATCAAATGAAGAAAGCGCAAAACCAGCATATGTATATTTGTAACCGAGGCTGTTTTTAAGTTCTTGGAATCTCACAATGTAGGGTCCAAAGACGCTATAATAAAACCTATTCATGGAAGTACCCTCCTTTCTGTTCGTAAAATGATGAAGGGATCGATGGCACTTCCAAAGCACATTCCCTCAATGAGGTAATATCAATTCGTAAATAGAACATGCTAGAGTTCAAGTTTTTGTGACCCAGAGCTTCCGATATTACAGGTAATGATGCCTTCGCTTTCAAAAGGGAACTTGCAAAGCTATGTCTGAGGGCATGGGGACCATGTTTTCTGTTTGAGCAATTTATTCCTGCCAGACAAATATATTTTTGAACCAGATTTCCCAGGTCAGAGGTTTGTATCCTGTTGTACGGTGACCTTATTTGCAGGAAGCAATGGCTTTCCAGAGAGACCGGGCGACCGTGCTTAAGGTAATTGATGATAGCATTACCAATCTCAGGTAAAAGTGGAAGTTCTAGCATTTTCCCGGTCTTTTTCTGATTAATAGTAATGACATTGCTCTGCCAGTTGATGTTTGCAAATTTTAGCTCGCAAATATCAGATGTTCTAAGTCCTAATTTTGTTGCCAATAATAAAATAGCATAGTCTCGTTTACCTTTGGGATTTCCTCTGTCAACTGCTTTTAACAAGGAATCTATTTCTTCATCTGTGAATGTAGATGGTAGCTTGGGCTGGATACTGTAATTGTCTTTGGGTATGATTTTGGAGTAATCAACCGATAAAATGGAATGCTCGTTTAAATACCTGAAAAAAATCTTGATAGTGTTCAAGGCTACATGCTTTAAAGCTTGAGTATTCGGATCCATTTGTTCAATATATGACAGTATATCAGTGGTTTTTATATCACATGCTTGCCTGATCCCTATGCTGTTCAGGTGGCTGTAAAACGGATACATGTAGAAGAAGTAATTTTTGATTGTGTTCTCTGATAGTTTTAATGTATTTTCCCTATGGGCAATGAAGTCTGTAATAATACATCCTATTTCTCCTTCAAATTCTTTTGGAGGATGTTTCCTGATTCCTGCTAAGCGTAGTCGACCTGTATTCTGGAACTCTGTGAGGGCTTTTATTCCATTTACCAGTTCCTTTTCTTTCTGATGGAGATTGGTGTAGTTAAAATTCCCAAGTACTGAGGTTAAATAGGCATTTTCTACATCTATACTATAATATTTGATTGTATTGTCCCGCATAAAGACCTTCAATTTCTGCCATTTGCTACGATACCGGGAAAAAGTTCTTCTATTGCGATGGAGGTCCTTCATGTAGCCGTAAACCGCAGTTAGTAGATCGTCAATTGTTTGTTCTTGATTTTCCATTACTTAAATTATTTGTTTATCTGGCAATATTGCCCTTGTAGAGATAAAAAATAATGTAAAGTAAAACTGGAAGGATAGTACTATTTGTAAGGGCTTTGTGCCCTATGTTTACATTATCATATAGTTTACATTACCTGTCTAATGTAAAATTTTACATTAGACAGGGAAATCACATATAGCACAGAGCCTGGCGCTTATCGCCTGCCAAAAAGAGTATAGGACCTATTATACCACGCTAAGTGATCTGATCAGGGATTT
>DASQZP010001079.1:0-2512 GCA_035638655.1 Bacteroidales bacterium | reverse complement strand
ACCATCAATAGTATTTACGGTAAGCCAACCAACATTCTGAAATGTTTGGAGCAACTCCATGACAAAAGCAGTTTTGCTTTGGTCGGTTATTTCTATTTGAATAGATGCCATTAATCAATCATTTTCAAAAGTTCCTGAAGCTCTTTATCAGAAATGTTTTCCTTTTCGGATTTATCAAAAACGGTAAGCAAATAAACATGTTCACGAACTGCAATAACATGAGTAATAGCCCTTGCGCCGCCAGATTTACCTTTGCCTTTGGATTTGATGGCAACACGGATTTTATAACAGTTGTTGCCTAATGCCGTTCCCTGTGTTGGGTCTGTTTCCAAAGAATCGAAGAGTTCGGCAAGTTCCTTTTTAAAAGATGCAAATTTACGGGTAAGCCGTTTGGCTTGCCTGTCAAAATAAGGAATGGTTTTAACTTTATAACTCATTCAACAAGTCTTTAGCATCCCGGGCTTTTAATTTACCCTGTTTAACCAGGTTCATTTCTTCAACAGCCTGTTTAATGCCTTTGAGAATCTCTTCTTTCGTTTGTTCGCCGAACTCTTCCTCTTCCAATCCTATGAATTTTTCTTTAAGTTCCTCCCACTCATGGATGGGGATGAAAACACCCGTTGTTTTTCCTTTATCATCCGATATATATTGCAAATTCATAATCAGATCGGTTTTTTGATAAGTTCTTAAAATAATAATATTTGAGTCTACTCCGAAAAGCCAATAATAGGATTTTCAGCTACTTTTTGCCCCCAGCCCTAAAGGTTGAAAAAGCTGAAAATCAAACTCCCTGCCTGTAATGCTTTTGGCAGGCAGGCCTATAGGGTAAGGGGCAAATTCTGATTTTTCAGTTTTACTTAATAAAGTACTTTTCGGAGTGAACTTATACTTATAACAAAATTAGTCTATTTATAAGTTAATCACAAAAAACTGTAATAGTTTAGTATTTTATTATCAACTACCTGATCAGTGCAGGAAGGGTCGGATTTTTCTTAAAATTAAAGTAAACCGGTATCACAACCCAGGTTGAAACAGCAACACCGTTTACCATCCCTGGTTGCCAGTCGCCTGATGTAGCTTTTACAGCTTTTACAGCTTCCTTTTTCATGTCATTGACATAATTATCAAATGGCGATTTAATGTCTTCAGAACCTACTGCGTAAGGAATCTCACCGTTGGCATTTACAACAAATTTTACATAAACAGTTCCCTCAACTCCTGCATCTTTTGCATCCTGCGGATAGACAAGGTTATTATTTAATTGTTCATAAAATGCACGGTAACCATTTTTTGGTTCAGGCTCTTTGTCAACAGAATAGTAGATTCCGGTACGACTGGGCAGTCCAAGCATTGCTTTCTTATTCTTCTTGAGATCATACAAAAGCACTTTTAGCCTGGATTTAACCACCTGATTTTCCACCCCATTTATCTCCACATCCGTAATTTTACCATTATTATACACATATTTGTAGGAAAAATCAGGATAGTCGGACAGGATGCTGTAGATTTTCATGTATATATCTTCACTCCTGTCTTCCAGCTGTTCGAGCGTTCTGAAGTCACCACTTAAGGTCTGGGCTATTCCGCTGCCGGTGAAAACCAAAAACATTGTGGCAGTTAAAAACATGAATTTCTTAAAGCTTATTATTCTGTTCATCATACTAAATTTTTAAGATTCAACAATAATAAAAATGGTCAATTTACATTAGGTTTAATCACGTCATTTCAGATCAGTAAAAATATCGCATTCTGGTTTCATATTTCTTTCAGAACCTAATGAAAAGCTTATGCCAAAAACAGTAAACCCGCCTTAAATATTTGTCTGATAAAGAGAGAAAGGAACCTTCAGTATATTTATAAGTAAGTTCTTCTGAAACAGATCATGGAAAAGTTTTCTATACTCTGTAGAAGTAATTCTACAAGAAAATTTGTATCAGCATTTTATAAGACAAATGAGTATTTTATTATTCGCTAATAAGCCGGAAAAAATTACACCTATGCAAAACTTCTTTTTAATGCAGTCTCAACAACAGTTAACTGTAAATTTATAATAATTAGAGTCTGTCAATAAAGTCAAGTGTCTGATTCAAAAAAACGAGAAAAGCAATTCATTAATAAACCAACACAATTATTACTTTTTGGCATGGTTGTTTCATTATTCCAACCCAATGCAGAAAAAGTTAATTCAAATAATAAAAAAATGATATCATGACTAAACTTATGAATAATAGGATAGCGATACTGGCAACCGATGGTTTTGAAGAAATAGAATTGACGGCTCCGCGTGACGAATTAAGAGCTCACGGTGTCAAAGTTGATATTGTTTCAGACAAACCAGTCATTAAATCATGGAAACACCGGGACTGGGGCAGTGAATTTTCATCAGATCGATTGCTTGATCGTGCTGATGCCGCTGAATATGATGCGCTGATCCTGCCCGGGGGCGTAGTCAATCCCGATTTGTTAAGAAGGAATAAGAAAAGTGTAGATTTTATTAGGGCTTTTTCGGAAC